>DATFCF010000127.1:0-16330 GCA_035253445.1 Mycobacterium sp. | reverse complement strand
TACAATCTTTTATTGCTTGCGGAAGAAGTCGACCGTCCGGGCCACGCCGTCGCCGAGCTTCACCCTGGGCCGCCATCCCAGCACCGACTCCGCGCGGCTGACGTCCAGGCAGGACCGCTGGAGGTCGCCGAGGCGGGGCGGATGGAACTCAGGCTCGTCTGGGGCTCCGACGGCCGAGGCGATGGCCGTATGTAGTTGGCGCACCGAGGTTTCCACGCCGGTGCCGATGTTGAAGCGCTGTCCTCCCCCGGCCTCGCCTGATGCCCGCACGAATGCGTCGACAACGTCGTCGACGAACACGTAGTCGCGGGTGTCGGTGCCGTCGCCGAAGATCTTGGTCGGCCGCCCTGCGAGCAGGGCCTGGGCGAAGATCGCCACCACGCCGGCTTCGCCGTGCGGATCCTGTCGGGGGCCGTAGACGTTGGCCGGAGCGATGTGTGAGCACTCAAGCCCGTAGAGATTCCGGAAGGTGTTCAGGTAGACCTCGCCGGCCACCTTGCTCGCTGCATACGGCGAGGTGGGGTCGGTTGGCGTCTCCTCATTGGTCGGATACGACGACGGCGTGCCGTAGATGGACCCGCCCGATGAGGTGTGCACGATCTTGCGGACGCCGGCGCGACGGGCCGCCTCGGCCAGGCGCACGGTGCCCACGACGTTCACCGCGGCGTCGAATGACGGGTCGTCGACCGAGTGGCGCACCGAGATCTGGGCGGCAAGGTGGAAGATGACCTCCGGACGGATGTCGGCCAGCAGCCCGATCAGGTCGGCGTCGACGATGTCGGCCTTGGCGAACTCGAAGTCGTCGCGGCGTTCGGCAGGGCCCAGGTTCTCGCTGCGACCGGAGCTGAGGTCGTCGACGCCGACGACAGAGTGTCCGTCCGCCAGGAGGCGGTCTACCAGCGTTGATCCGATGAACCCGGCCGCCCCCGTCACCAGTGTGCGCATCGGCACACCATACCGACGGAGGTTATGCACAGGCTTGGACCGTAAGGTCGGCAAGAGTGAACTGGGTCGCCCGCACCGCCGCCGCGCTGATCGCGGTGCAGCTGGTGGTCCGGGCGGTGCTCGCGTTCGGCGGCTACTTCTACTGGGACGACCTGATCCTCGTCGGCCGGGCGGGCACGCAGGGCCTGCTGTCGCCGGGTTATCTATTCGACGACCACGACGGCCACGTCATGCCCGGCGCCTTCCTCGTCGCGGGCGGGATCACCCGATTGGCGCCGTTGAACTGGATCGGGCCGGCGATAAGCCTGGTGGTGCTGCAGGTACTGGCGTCTTTGGCGCTGCTGCGGGCGCTGCACGTCATTTTGGGCTGGCGGCCGGTGCTGCTGCTGCCGCTGACGTTCGCTCTGTTCACGCCGCTGGCGGTGCCAGGGTTCGCCTGGTGGGCGGCGGCGCTGAATTCACTGCCGATGCTGGCCGCGCTGGCGTGGGTGTGCGCCGACGCGATCCTGCTGGTGCGCACCGGCCGGCGGCGCTACGCGATCACAGGGCTGCTGGTCTACGTCGGCGGGCTGCTGTTCTTCGAGAAAGCAGGCGTCATACCGTTTGTCGCCTTCGCCGTCGCGGCGCTGTATGCCTATGTCACTCGATCAGGATCTGTGATGCAGGTATGGCGGCGCGGGATCCGGCTGTGGGCACCGGCACTGGCCGTGACTGCGGCGTGGATCGGCGTGTATCTGGTCGTCGTCGACCAGAAGCGCTGGAGCTTCGATTTGTCGATGACGTGGGATCTGTTGAGCCGGTCGTTTACTCACGGCATTGTCCCGGGTTTGGTTGGGGGCCCGTGGGATTGGCAGCGGTGGGCGCCGGCGTCGCCTTGGGCGACGCCACCGGTCGCCGCGATGGTGCTGGGATGGGTCGCACTGGCGGCGGTGATCGCGGTGACGATGGTCCGCAAGGAACGCATCGGTGTGGTGTGGTTGGCGGCTCTGGGCTATGCGGTCGCGTGCCAGATCCCGATCTACCTCATGCGGTCGTCGCGGTTCACGGCGCTGGAGTTGGCGCAGACGCTGCGTTATCTGCCGGACCTGGTGGTGGTGCTGGCGCTGTTGGCGGCGATCGGGTTGTGCGCGCCGAATCGCGAGCGGTCACGGTGGCTGGATGCGTCGGTGGCGCGTGCTGCGGTAATAGGCTGCCTAACAGTGGCATTCGTTGCGAGTAGCTTGTACTCGACGGCCACGTTCCTGACGAGTTGGCGGGACAATCCCGCGCAGCCGTATCTGCAGAATGCTCGCGCGAGCTTTGCCGCGGCGCAGGCCGCCTCCGATGCGCCGATGCTCGACCAGGGGGTCGATCCGATGGTGTTGCAGCGGGTCGCCTCGCCGGAGAACCTGACAAGCCACATGTTCGCGTTGCTGCGCGATCGACCCGAATTCGCGAGCGCTACAACCGAACTGCGGATGCTCGATTCGAGCGGGCATCTCGTCGATGCGAAGGTCACCTGGGTAAGGTCGATCGTCGAAGGCCCCGCGCCGCAGTGTGGCTACTTCGTCCAGCCTGATTTCGGGGTGCGGATGCCGCTCGATGGTCCGCTGCTGCCTGCCGATTGGACAGCGGAGATCAACTATCTCGCCAACAGTGACGGCTCGCTGACACTGTCGCTGTCGGAGGGCCCTGAAACGAAGGTGCCGGTGCGGCCGGGTCTCAACCGCGTCTTTGTGCGGCTGCCAGGCGCGGGCGACGCGATCAACGTGCAGGCCAACACCGCTGCGCTGTCGGTGTGCATCGCGGCGGGCCCGGTCGGATTCCTGGCACCGACGTAGTTCTGGCTGGGAGATACTGAGCAAATGTCGGTGTCGGTGTCGGTGGTGGAGGCCACGCGCCCCGAAGCGTTGACAAGTGCTGCGGGCAGCCTGGTTGGCAAGGTGGCGCAGCTGGACTCGACGCTCGAAGCGCAGCGTGAGGCGATACGCGATCTGAAGGGCGGCTGGCAGGGCACGGCCGCGGACGCAGCGCTTTCCAGGGCCGAACGCGACCTCGCAAAGCAGGCGGGCTTCCGGAATCGGCTCGCGCAGGCACAGCAGGTATTGCAGATAGGTGGGACGCACCTCGCGCAGGCCAGGTCGGCGATCTTGGGGATCGTGAACGCCCTGCGCGGGCAGGGCTGGCAGGTCTCCGACAACGGCGTCGCCACCCCGCCACCGACACTTCCGTCGGTGTTGAAGGGCACCGCGGCGGGCTGGACGACGATCGTGCAGAAGTTGCTCACCATCTTTGGCGAGATCGACAAGCAGATGGCAGGGAGCCTGCCGAAGTTCAGCCCGCTGTCGACGGACGGGCCGGTGATGGTAGATGGGGACAAGAGGAAAGAAGAGGAAGAACAACGGAAGCGGGCCGAGCAGGACGTCCAAGATGCACTCGCCGGCGATCAAGAGGCTGCGAGACGCGTCGAAGAGGTGCTGGGCAAGATCGTGCCCGGCCAGCCACTGACACCTGAACAGGACTCATATCTGAGTCAGCTACAAGCGCAACAGAACGGCATGACCGTCGAAGAGCTGAAGACCGCTGAGCAGCGGTTAGGCGATCAGAAGCACATCATTGCCGACTCGTGGCAATTGATGAGCAACGATGACGTCACCTTCCCGAAGACGCCGACCGAAGTAGGCGCTTTGGATGACCCGAATCAGGTGGTTCAGGGCGGGTTTGACCAGCTACCGTGAAGCGTTCAAGCCACGTTGAATGCGCCAGATATCCAGGGTGCGGCGCACTTACAGGACATTGCGGGCATAGTGCGGAATGGCGACGACAAGTTCCAAACGAACACACAGCTCGACCGCGGAATGCTGAAGAAGGCTGCGGTCATGATGGACACACCTTTCTGGCAGCAGTCCGCAGAGGAATACAACTTGCCGGCGGACCAGCGCTTGAAGTATTTAGATCCCGTTGTCTCTGACGTTTTCACTGCGGTGTCGCCGGACCACCAAGCCGTTCATGACGCGATCACTACTGGCCCAGCCCACATCGACGGCATCGATTCCGAGAAATTCATGCAGGGTGTCACCAATCGCATCTGGGCCGATGAAGGCGAGGGCGCCGGTGATCTATTCGAGTGGACGCAGAACACTCATGGTCCGGAAGCAGGGATCGCTGCGGAAACGGCACAAAGTTATGGCGAGTACCTCGGACGGTATGGCGGCGACCTACTGGACCTCCCCGGTCATCACAGCATTGGAGACATCAATCCGAAGTTGGTACAGGCGTTTGGCCACGGGTTAGCCCCCTACCAGGAAGCAATGGTCGGGGATCCAGCTGGTAACAACGGGTTCATACCCTTGGATGGCCTCGGCGGGGATATGCCCAATACCCGAAATCTCTTCGCCGTCATCGACTCCGATCCCGAAGCGGCAAAGTATTTCAATGGGCAGGCGTATCTGCGCGCAGCTGAGTATCAACAGAGTTTCGCGTCTGCTGCTGCTTCTGATGCCGTGATCGACGGCACCGATCCCCGTCAAGACGATTTGCGGAAAGCTGGACGACTACTGGGGCTTATTGATGCCGGCGCTGACATCGAGACGAGGTCGCACAATGTGAACGAACAGCAGAGCGCGTACGACCATGCCAAGGCGTCATATGACCTCAAAAATGCGGCCTACCAAACAATCGCGGCAAACGTTCCAGGCGGCGAACGCGTCGCTGCTGCCCTTCAAGACGGGTTCATTGGACCAGAACCGCAAGAAAGAGATTTCCCGCCAGGAACCTACACAACGGACGTCGGGCAACAGGCAGATCAGAGGGACCTGGGCAATGCAGTTACACAAGCGCAGTACACGATCGCAGCTGGCATGGTGGATGGACCGAACGTCGACATCCCGAGTACGTACTTCAACAACGACGGAACACTCATGACTCCGGCCGAGGTCAGAGAGCGATTCGGTGAAGCTGGGTGGGATGACTATTCCAGCGACCTACAGGCATACGTCGCGAAGTACCCTTCGTTGTTCGCCCATACAACAGACTTCCAGTTTGCCTTCGGTAACATCACGGGCATTGGCCCGAGTGATCCGCCAAAATGACGATATCTGCCAGAGTCCGCCGCTGCGCCGTAATCCTGGCGTTGATCACATTGTTCGCACCACTTGGCGCGTGTGCCGACGAGGCGCCGGACCTTCCTTCGGACCCCAGCCCGGCCAATGTTCATCGGCTAGTAACTAGTCCGGACGGAGATCAGTTTCTCAGCCAGTTGAGTCGTCATCCCTGGGGTGGCGAAAGCCTCAATGCTGCCGACCTTTTCGCATGGATCGCTCCAGACGCCGACTCAGCTGATCCGGAAACTCGGAAGCTGGCAGCTGAAACTGCCTACGCCATCGCAACTTTCCTTGCGGATAGTGCCGATGCATTGACTGGCAGTACCGGTGAGGGTAAGGACGACGAGACGACGACGATCGGCGCAGTCAATCCCGATCTGACACAGGCATACGCGGATGCTCTTATTCCCTACTTGGGTGCGATGGTCGGTGACGACAAGGCTGACCCGGGGTTCCAACCGCTCGACCCTCTGGGAGGCGGCATGCCAAGAACGAGTGCCATGCTTGGTGTCCTCAACACGAGTAGCGCGGCCGGGCACCGGTTGGCCGACGCGGTAACCACAGTGTCCGGACGTTACGAAGAAGAACTGGCGGAGTCTGCGGCAGCTAATCCAATGTCACTGGCCTCCAACGACCCGAGACTCTTGCGCGCCGCCCGCTTACTTGGCCTCGCGAACTCCAGCAGCCTTCGGTCCTCCACTGGCTCGAAATTTGAACCCGGTGATGTAACAACAGATTTGCAGTATCGACTCGCCGCGAAGACCGTCCACGGCCCCAATATCGACCTGCCGCAGCAGTATTTCAATCAGGATGGCTCCCTCATGTCTCCAAACGAAGTGCGAGAAGAGTTCGGAGAATCCGGTTGGGATGACTACTCGAGCAAGCTCGGTGCGTACTTGGCCAAGTCTCCGACCATCGCCCTCGCCGTCAACTCGTTCAGAAATATGTTCTCCGCAGTCGCGGGTTCACGGCCAAACCAACCACGCTGAACTGACTAGACGCGAAACTATAAGTCGGTGGCTACGTGCGGACGTTGCACGGTGCGTCGCCATCGCCGGACCATGACTGCGGCCGTGTCACAGTGGACGCCATGACAGATGTGCGCGAAAGGGTCTCCAGGTTTTCCGCGAGCTGCTGCCTGGGTGCGGTGCCAGACGGTGAAGCGAACTTCCGCGACGGCAAGTTCGCCGACGAGCTTCTCGAGATCGGCATCGACAACGTCTTCGGCCGGCTGGGGAGCCGCGAGGGTCTGAGCCGTCGCGACCGCAGCCTTGTCACGCTCGGCATCCTGATCGCACTGCACGCCACCGACGAGCTCAAGTTTCACGTCCAGATCGCAGGCAACAAAGGACTCACCGAGAACGCGATCGCCGAGGTCATCTACCACTCCAGCGGTTACGCCGGCTTCCCCGCCGCCAACACCGCACGCAAAGTCGCGCGCGAGGTGTTTGACAGCTAACCGCTCACCTCCGCAGGCAGCGCGTTGCCTTGCGGCTGATTTGTGTTGACAACCGCACGTGTGTGGAGGCCTCGAACCGAACACAGAGATCGCAGGTCGTCGGATCTGCGAGATCGCCAATTCGACGCGGTAGAGAGTCAGGACTCGGCCCCGGGTCGACAGTGGTCGGTAACGCACCACCGTCCACGCCAAGCTGCTCGGCGGGTTTATCAGCGCCGCGCAGGAAGCCAACCGCGGACTGGCCCCATCTCAAACTCAAGGATCGGGCCCACCGCGCGTGGTGTGCAACAGGATTTTGGCGCGGTGGGGACCACTCAGACTCGGGTAGCATTTTGCTGAACAACTTCTGAAGGGGATAGCTGCGAATGCGACAGAGCGTCGGCGATGTCGCAGTTTGAGCAGGTGAGCGATGACTATTCCGCCACGTGAGATCTCGATCAGCGACGCGAAGCCGTTGCTATCCATTGGCGAAAAGTTGTTAGAGGAAGCGTATGAGCTCCCCAACGCCGTAGCCACCGTTGCTGTCGGAGGCAGCGATCCGCCGTCCCGCGCGATCGCCGCGGAAATGTCCGAGTATGTCGAACCAACAATCATTGGGTTGAGCTCGGACAAGGACGGGATGATCAGGGACGCCAACAACCTCATTAATGCGGCCAAGGCGGTCCTAGGCTTTTCTGCGAGCGAGGGTGCTCAGATATGACGCTGAGATCCGTTGCGTTGCCGCCTTACGCTTACGTCCGCTGGCTGGCTGGTCGGCATGGGAATTGAGTTGTGACGAGGGAACGGTAACCGATGGGTGAACCTGATCTCAGGGTCAATGTAGAGGAGCTCAATTGGGACTCCGCCGCGGTCACAGTACCGGGGGTTCCCGAAGTCCCGCCGGACGCTGACCCGATGAGCGTAATGCTCGCCGCGATCATGCCTGAGATTGCGACCGCCGTCACCGAAGCTGTAGCGGCGACGCTCGCACGCGAGGAGCGTTTCGCTGCCAACCTGTCTGCGGCGGGTGGCGCATATCAGAACACGGACGGCGCAGCGCAACAACAGATCCAAAGCGCCGGTGCGTCAATCGAGCCTGCCAGCGCCGCCGCTGGCACAGGGGCCGCGCAGTCCGCGGGGACTTCCGCGGACCAGGGGGGTCAGCTGGGCCAGATGATGGGCATGCCGATGCAGATGGCTGGGCAAGCCGCTCAGATTCCCATGCAGTTGATGGGGATGGCCGCAGCGATTCCTCAAGGCATCATGCAGGGCGTTCAGAGTGCGATGCAGCAAGTCGGCCAGATCTCCGGGATGGGAGGCCAAGGCGACAAGGACAGTGAGCAGAAGGAAGCCGCGCAATTGCACGAACCGACCGGTGAGGCATCGAACGAGAGCCGAGCGGTCCGCGAGCCCGAACCCACCGCCGAAGCAGGCCAGGGTGACCGCGCGGACTCGGGCAACACTGGCGGTGAGCGGGTGCCCGAGCCCGAAAGGCCACAGGCACAAGATGTTCCGACAGAACCCCGGCCTGCGCCGACCCGCCCAGCCGATTCTTCACCGGAGAACGTCCTGTGAGCCGTGACCGCCACACTGCTGTTCTTCGCGTGGCCGCTGACTGCGAGGCGAGCCGATGAGCATGCCGCCCCCGGCCGGCGGTCCGCAACCGCCACCAATCGGCCCGGGCCCAGATCCGAGAGTTCCGCCCGCTCAGCCAGTTTGGGCGCCACAGCAGCCGCGGCCAGCTCCACCTCCGAGGCGCGGCAACGCCTGGAAATGGGCGTTGGGGGCCGTCGCGCTGCTCGCGGTCATTGGAGTCACCGTGGCGGTGACATTGTCGGTAGCGGGAGGAGGGTCCGGGGGGAATCCACCAACGACGTCGCCCACGACCGGCAACGGCCCGGACTCGCCGATCGCCAGCGCTAACGACAAAGGCCCAGCCACGATCATCACCGAAGACCCGACCTGCGCGCCCGTGAGGCCGATCCTCGAAACGCGCGCGGGCCAACAGCGTAACGGCTGGGACACACGTGATCCCTCGATCCCGGCTTCGGCGTGGACCCCGGCACAGCGCGCCCAATACGAAGCGGTTGGTCAATCGATGCGTAGCTCCGCCGACCAAGTGGTGGCGCTGGTCAAACTCACCCCGCATCGGGTGATGCGCGAACTCTACGAGCAACTCATTGCTTATTCGCGCGCCTACGCTGACCGCATCCCGACATACAAACCACCGGATGACAACCTCGCACTTGTTTCTATTGCCGCAGCCGGTGCCATCTCAAACATATGCGCTGCTCTGAGCTACGACTCGGCGTCCGCGCGGGGGCCATTAGTGGCTACGCCCGAGGCGCCGTCTGAGGTCGCCTCCACGAGCGATCCTGCTGAGCCTCAGCGGTTCCTCACCGACCCGAACTCAGTTTGCCCCGATTGGATTGCGGCATTGTCGCAGTTCCAGAACGACACTGCCGCCTGGCTTGCAATTCCCTCCGATATCCCCGCCAGCCAATGGAACCCGGAACAGCGGGCGGTTAATGACGCAGTAGCGCCAGTGATGAGCGCGTCTGCAGACAAACTTCAAGCACTCGGTGCGAGAAGCGGCAACCCCACGTTGGAGGATTTCGCTGTCCTGTCCGCACAGTACCGCCGCGCCTACGTGCTGTCGCTGCCCAGCTATATACCCGCTGACAACTACCTCGCCAATTCTGCGCTCCTGCTCAGCGGCGTAGTCAAGGCAGCCTGCCAAGCGGCCGAGGAATGACGGCGTGATGAGCTTCGCTACCGAAGTAGAACAGGTGGCAGGGGTTGTGGGCGATGGCGATACAACCTGACGACAGCGAGTACGGCGGTCAAACAGTCACCGGTGCCGGGTGGCCGCACGTGAATGAAGATCACTTGGCGAGTGCGGCGCAGTCGTTCGAGTCGTTGGCGAGTCATCTGCGCAATGTGGCAATCCCGGCTGCGCAAACACAGATGATGCAGCTCTCGGACGCGTGGGAGGGCACGGGGGCGCAGGTAGCCCTCGACGAGGCGAGCGCGATCATTGCCGAGCACGAATCCAACGCCAACGCGGCCGACGCCACTGCCAACAGACTTAGGAATATGGAAGCATCGGTGGTCAAGACGAAGAACACGGTGAATAAGACCGCCGAAGAAGTTCAAAGTGACTGCGAGAGCTTGAACAAAGCGAATCTCAGAGGCGAGGTGCGTGCCACTCGTATAGCGGAGCGAGTCGCGACAGGGCTTGCGGACAATATTGCGGACGTATCTGCTAACACAGTGGAATTGGCGGGCAACCTCGGTGTGCCGCCTGGCACCCCCGGTGCCGACGGCAAGATGCCCGCGGCAACGGCGCCCGCCTCACCCGATGGGAAGGCACCAACACCTACACCAACCGCCGACAACCCTCTACCGCCAGTGCCCACCTCGTCCCACGTGAAGGCACCAACGCCTACACCAACCGCGGACAACCCATCGCCGCCCCCCGCGCCTCCAACACCTCCGGGTTCGCCTGCGCAGGTTGGATCGGCGGGTTCGGGGGTGCCTGCGTCGCCCGCAACCTCGTCCGGGGGTGGCGGCGGATCGAGTTCAGCCACGAGTGGCGGGAGCCCGAGTTCTGCTGGTTCTAAGGCGAGTTCGGGAACGGGCACTCCAACCAGCACTTCGAGTTCCGCTGCCTCGGCTGGTAATTCACCGAGTCCCGAAAGCGCCAAGGCAGCCGCGGATGCCGCCGGGGCATCCTCACCATTTGAAGCGGCCGCCAGGTCGGCGCTGAGTGCGAACCCGACGAACGTTCCGCTGGGCGCGCCGGCTCCCGCGTCAGTACCCACACCGAGTCCGTCGCCAACGCCTCCTCCCACAGCAGCCACGCCGCCGGCGCCGGGACCGTCCGGCGGCGGTCCTATGACCGGTGGCGGCGGCGCTGCGCCACCTCCTCCGGTCGGCGCCACTCCGGGCGGCGGCGGTCCAGCCACGCCGCCGATTCCGTTGGGGCCGCCAACAACTCCGCCGCCAGCAGCCCCGATGCCACCGGGTGCTCCAGGCCCTCCGGGACCGGGCGTAGCGCCAGCCTCCACCTCGTCCTCGGCGGCTGGCGCGGCTCCAGCTCCTGTACCGGTGTCTGCGGCACGCGCTGAACGTGACGCTGCAATAGCGGCGGCGACGGCAGGCGCGTTGCGCCGGAAGACCGGCGGTAGTGATCCGATGCAGTTGGCGAGACATATTGGTGCAGCCCTGAATACCAGTGGCACACACGATTACGGGTTCTTCTGGATCACCGGGTTGATGGCGGATGGCACAATCGTGGTCGCCAACAGTTATGGGCTCGGGTATATCCCGGAGGGGGTGAACCTACCCAACCAGGTGAAGATGGTGTCGGCGGACGAGTCGATTCCGCTGGCGGAGCGTGCCCGATGGGCGACGTATCCGATGCTGGCAGTACAGGGTTGGGCGGAGCATCACGACGTCGGGCTGCGAGCGGTGGTGGCGACGGAGGCGCAGTTCAACCAATTTGATCCGGGTACGGCCAGGATCATGCTCCAGCCGGAGGACATACCCGAGGACGGGACGATGCGGGGTCGTAACCGGCTCGAGGTGATCGCGCCCGCTGCCGCAGCCCGCCTAGCCGCGGTCAGTGATACTGGCCTGCCGGAGTTGTTGCCGGCGGCGACCGTTGACGAGAATCCACCCGCCGACGAGTCGTTCAAGAAATGGCTTGACGTGTCGAAGACATTGTTCAGCTCGGCCACGGCTCGTGGGATTGCTCACTTGCAGGCCTTTGTGGCCTATGCCGAACATGCACAGGAGTTGGCGGTGTACCGGGCGCAAACAGCCACGGATTTCGGACTGCAACGCGCGGCGACTGCGGACTGGGTGTACTGGCAGCACCTGAGTGTGCTCATGTCGGATGCGCTGGCGGAGACGTCGTCATGACCGATTACGTGGATGACGACCGGTATTCGTTCTACCCGTTTCAGGTGATCCCAGAGCTGTATGCCGATCTCGATCTACAGCTACTGACCGCTTCCGACGACGCGACTTGTTGGGCGGCATTGATAGCGGGGACCCGTGAGGTGCTGGACCGTCTGGATCACCTTGCTACGCCCAACATCATCTGCGCAACGGGCACCACGGTCGTCCAAGGACTGGCCAAATGCGTGCAGCAATTCGAAACGCACGGGGCGGCCGAGCTGGCTACCTGGCTGCAAGACGTGATCGACGAGCTCACCGCCCATCAAAGGCTGCAGGAAGACTCTGCGATCCACATCCGACAGGCGTCCGGTCACGACGAAACGGTCACAGCGATCCTGGCTGCAGCTGCGTCGCTGCGGGCCGCCGCAAAGTCAATCTCGGTCCATCGGTTCTCCGATTACCCTGCAGCCGTTGCCACGAAGCTGGATCACAACGTGATGGCCGCTGCGGCGGCGGTCTTTGGTGTCGAGAACCACCGCAATCCGCTGCGCAAGCAGCTGGATGGGATTGGCGGCGCGGCTGGCTCACCAGAATTCAACCCATATGTCGCTGCGCTCTACGAGTTGGAACTCAACACCCATCGTCGCTTGTACCGCCTCTTCTACAACCTCCTCGACACACACCTCGGCATTCGCCTCCGTGACGACGAACTCTTCGACACCCCAGACGACGTCGACGTCCGCCCCATCTGATGTGACGTCGCGCGAGGTGTTTGACGCAGACCAGTGACGGGGAACCGAACGCTATGCAGCTCGCCCCTATCCACCATCGCCGTGTCACCGTCAACGGCATCGACACCTTCTACCGAGAAGCGGGATCGGCCGACGCGCCCGTGCTGCTGCTTCCCCACGGATATCCCGCATCGTCATTCGTCTACCGCCACCTCATGGCTTCGCTCGGGAATCGATGGCGGCTGATTGCGCCCGATATGCCCGGATTCGGTTACAGTGCAACGCCTTCGCCCGACGACTTCGGATACACCTTCGATGCATATGCCGAATTACTGCAAGCGTTCGTCGAGACCCTCCGCCTGCAGCGCTACGTCGTGTGGCTGCACGACTACGGCTCGCAGTTCGGCTTCCGGCTCGCGCTGTCTGCGCCCGACCGCGTCGCGGGACTCGTCATCCAGAACGGCGACATCTACGCCGACGCGTTCGGGCCGAAGTACAACTTCCTGAAGAAGATCTGGGACAACCCCGGACCTGACGCCCGACGGCGCATCGCCCAGCACGTCACGCTCGCAGGCTTCGAAAGCGAGTTCCGCGGCGAGCTGCCCGACAATGTCGCCAATCGGATCAGCCCCGACCTGTGGACGCTGCACTGGTCGCTGATGTCCACCCCGGAGCGACTGGCCAACCTCATTCACTTGCTCGAGGATCAACCGTCGACGCTTGACTGGTTCGGCAAGGAGCAGGCCTACCTGCGCGAGCACAAGCCGCCCGCCCTGATCGTGTGGGGTCCGCACGACGGCTACATGCCCGAGGAATCGGCGCGCGCCTACCATCGCGACCTGCCCGACGCCCCGCTGCACCTGCTCGGCGGCGGTCATTGGCTGCTGGAGACCCACCTCGGCGAGGTCGTGCCGCTGGTGCAGGAGTTCTTGTCGACGGTTTACCTGTCGAACTAACGGAGCCACCTAGGAGAATCGAACTCCTGACCTATTCATTACGAGTGAATCGCTCTACCGACTGAGCTAAGGTGGCGTGCCTTTCAGCGGCACGAGTCTACGGCAGGGCCCACCGACGACCAAAGTTGCTCCCCGGTCGTCCCCCTGCCCTTCGGGCGGGAGGTCCCCCCAGCGCTCATGCCCGCCGGATGTCAGTCGCGCAGCGCCTGCCCCACCGTGGCCACCATCGCGTCGACCGCGAACTTCGGCTTGACGTTCACGGCCAGGGCCTCGCGGCACTCGAGCACCGCCTCGATGCAGCGCAGCAGCTTCTCCGGCGACGCGTGTGCGGCCATCGCCGCGACCCGGTCCCCCATGTCCGGATGGTTGGCCTGAATCGGGGTTGCGTCCGCCGGCAGCGCAGACACCAGCAGCGCATCGCGAAAATACGTCGCCAGGTCGATCAGCGCCCGGTCCAGTGCATCCCGCGACGCCCGCGTCTGGCGCGACTTCTGCCGTCGCTCAAGGTCTTTGATCGCACCTGTCGCCCCACGCAACGCACCCGCAGTGCCTTTGCCCGTACCGCCGGCACCCAGCGCCGTACGCAACTCGTCGGCCTCGGCCTCGTTGCGGCCCTCGGTCAACGCCCGCGCTTCGGCTTCGGCGGTCGCCACCAGCTCCTCAGCGGCCGCGTAGGCCCGCGACGGCGTCGCTGCGTCACGCGCCAATCCGAGCGCGCGTTGCCTGCGCTCTCGTGCCTGCTCATCGGTGGCCAGCCGGCGTGCCCGCCCGACATGGCCGCCGCTGACCGACGCCGCCCAGCGGGCGTCCTCATCGGACAGCCCGTCGGTCTCGACCAGCACCCGGGCGATCGCGTCCACCGGCGGCGTCACCAACGCGATATGCCGGCACCGCGAGCGCAGCGTGATCGCGATGTCCTCGGGATCCACCGACGGCGCACACAACAGGAACACCGTCGACGGCGGTGGCTCCTCGACCACCTTGAGCAGCGCATTCGCCGCGCCCTCCGTCAGCCGGTCAGCGTCCTCGATCAGCACGATCTGCCATCGCCCGGTGCCCGGCCGCCGCGACGCGATCTGCACGATGTTGCGCATCTCGTCCACGCCGATCGACAAGCCCTCCGGAATGATGCGCCGCACGTCGGCGTGCGTACCGGCCATCGTCGTCGTGCAGGCACGGCACTCCCCGCAGCCGGGTACGCCGTCCGACGTGCACTGCAGGGCAGCCGCGAAGCACAGCGCCGCGATCGACCGCCCCGACCCCGGCGGGCCGGTGACCAGCCAGGCGTGTGTCATGGTGCCCGTCGAGGCCACCGTGTGAGCCGAATCACCACGCGCTGCCTGCGCCGCAGCCACCAATTCCGCTTCCACAGCGTCCTGTCCCACAAGACGCGAAAAAACACCGGCCATCGCGAATAACAGTAGTGCTGCAAACCGACACGTCTGTCTCACAGCGCCCTAACAGGTCACCACCGCCCGATACGGTTGACGGGTGACCACCGAGGCCATCCCGATCCGGCGAGTGAGCGCATTCGTCCGCTGGGTGGCGCGCACACCGTGGCCGGTGTTCACGCTCGGCATGCTGCAGGCCGACATCATCGGCGCGTTGTTGGTCCTCGGCTTCCTGCGTTTCGGGCTACCGCCCGAGGACCGCATCCAGCTGCAGGACCTGCCGGCGTTCAACCTGGCGATCTTCCTCGGCTACCTGTTCGTGTCGTTCACCGTGGGCTCATACGTGACCCTGCGGCTACTCATCCCGGTCATGCGCTGGCAACGGCGCGACACGCTGATGAGCGACCGGGACCCGGCGGCCACCGAGACGGCCCGCACCCGCGCCTTGAAGATGCCGTTCTACCGCTCCGTGATCAATTTGACGAACTGGTGTCTTGGCTCGATCGTCTTCATCGTCGCCGGCTGGCCGGTCGCCAGCAAGTCGGCGCCCGTCGTCGCGGTCGCCACTGGGCTGGGCGCCACTGCGACGGCCATCATCGGATACCTACAGTCGGAGCGGGTGTTGCGGCCGGTGGCCGTGGCCGCACTCCGTGGCGGTGTACCGGAGAACTTCCGCGCGCCCGGCGTCATCCTGCGCCAAGTGCTGACATGGGTGCTGTCGACCGGCGTGCCGATCCTGGCGATCGTCCTGGCCGTAGTGGCCAGCAAGTTCGAGATCCTCACCGCGCCTGCCGATCGGCTGACCACCCCGATCCTGCTGCTCGCGGTCGCCGCCCTGGTGATCGGGCTTGCCGGCACGGTACTGGTGGCAATGTCGATCGCCGACCCTCTGCGCCAATTGCGCTGGGCGCTGGGCGAAGTGCAGCGCGGCAATTACAACGCCCACATGCAGATCTACGACGCCAGCGAATTGGGCTTGCTGCAGGCCGGATTCAACGACATGGTGCGCGATCTCGCGGAGCGGCAACGCCTGCGCGACCTGTTCGGCCGCTATGTCGGCGAGGACGTGGCCCGCCGCGCCCTGGAGCGCGGCACCGAACTCGGCGGCCAGGAGCGCGACGTCGCAGTGCTTTTCGTCGACCTCGTTGGGTCGACGCAGCTGGCGGCTACCATTCCGGCCTCTGAGGTCGTCAACCTGCTCAACGAGTTCTTCCGCGTCGTCGTCGACGCCGTCAACCGTCACGGCGGCTTCGTCAACAAGTTCCAGGGTGACGCCGCGCTGGCGATCTTCGGCGCGCCGATCGAGCACCCCGACGCCTGTGGTGCGGCGCTGGCCGCATCGCGCGAGTTGCACGACGAGCTCATCCGAGTCCTCGGCCAAACCGAGTTCGGCATCGGGGTATCGGCGGGGCGCGCGATCGCGGGGCACATCGGCGCGCAGGCCCGCTTCGAGTACACCGTGATCGGCGACCCGGTCAACGAGGCCGCCCGCCTCACCGAGCTCGCCAAGTTGGAACAGGGACACGTGCTGGCGTCGGCGATCGCGGTCAGCGGCGCGCTGGACGCCGAGGCGCTGTGCTGGGATGTCGGCGAGATCGTGGAACTGCGCGGCCGCAGGGTCCCCACCCAGCTGGCCCGGCCGCTGAACCTGGTGTCGGCCAGCGAAGCCGGTGAGGCGCGTGAGCTCCGCAGCGACGTCTCTGGGTAACCCGCCGAGTCGCAATTACCTCACCGGCACCGAGGCCGGACGAGTGTGAAAGTGCCCGCCTCACAGCGACTTTCGAGCGACAGTCACGGAGGTCGGAGATTGGTCGCTGTGTTGTCGCTCGGAGTCGGGCACAGAGCCACTCGCCTGCGGCGGTGACTCATGTGACGGATGCGA
>DATFCF010000126.1:0-2775 GCA_035253445.1 Mycobacterium sp. | reverse complement strand
CCACCCGCCGATCGAAAATTTCGCCGTGTTCGGTTATCACCCCACGGGGTCTACCGGGACGCTGTTCCTCTTAGGGATCATGGTCGGCGTGGTGGCATCGCTCGGGTTCGCCGCATTGATCATCGGCGCTCGACGCAGCGCCAGCCGTGCCGCCGACATTCGACGCGCAGCCGCCCGCATCCGACGCGAAGCGGCATTCATCAACCGCGACCACGACACCCGGCTCGAGCACCAACAACGAGTCGACACCGCCCGACACGGCCAACCCCGTTGAGGGCGCGGCGAGGCAACCGCCTCCGCCAGTGACTGAACAAGCAGAAGGACGGCGGCTCGACCTGTTGGACTCAGAACGATCCAAGCCCGATTTATCCATCGCAAAAAGCACTGAAGCGCAACCACTTTCGCTCGGTGTATTTGCCCACTCGCGCAAGGCCAACGAGCGCCGCCTCCCGATTCACCCGGCACATTTCGCCAAGATCGACCGCCGCCTCCGGCAGCGGATCTTCGTCGAGCACGGCTACGGCACCGAGTTCGGCGTCGCCGACGACGCTCTGGCCGACCTCGTCGGTGGGATCCGGACCCGCGAACAGCTCATCGCCGACTGCGAAGTCATTCTGTTGCCCAAGGTGCAAGCCGAGGATCTCGCCGAATTCTCTGTGGGACAGGTTGTCTGGGGCTGGCCGCACTGCGTGCAGGACGCGGCCCTGACACAGGTCGCCATCGATCGACGGTTGACGCTGATCGCCTTCGAGGCGATGAACCACTGGCAAGCCGACGGTGGATTCGGGCTACACGTCTTCCACAAGAACAACGAACTCGCGGGCTACTGCTCCGTCCTGCACGCCATGCAACTGGCCGGAATCACCGGCAGCTACGGCCGTCGGTTGCGCGCCGCCGTGATCGGATTCGGTGCGACCGCCCGTGGCGCGGTCACCGCCCTGAACGCCCACGGTGTCGACGACGTCCGCGTGCTGACCAACCGCGATGTCGCCGCCGTCGGTTCACCGATTCACTCCACTCAGATCATCCAGATGGGAAACACCGATGACCGAGTCTGGGCGGACACACCCGACGGTGTCATCCCGGTGGCCGGCTTCCTCGCGGACAACGACCTGGTCGTCAACTGTGTTCTCCAAGATCCCACTGCCCCACTGGTTTTCGTGACTGAGGACGAACTGGCGAGCTTCAGTCCGGGCAGCCTGATCGTCGACGTCTCCTGCGACACCGGTATGGGTTTCAGCTGGGCGCACCCGACCTCGTTCAGCCGGCCGGTCGTCGAGGTGGCAAACGGCGTGCGGTACTACGCCGTGGACCACAGCCCGTCCTACCTATGGAATTCGGCGACGTGGGAGATCAGCGAGGCGTTGTTGCCGCACCTCGACACAGTTCTTTCCGGCCCGGCGACGTGGAATTGCGCCCCGACGATTTCGCGTGCTATCGAGATTCGCGATGGCGCCGTTCAGAATCCGAGCATCTTGTCGTTTCAGCATCGCGAGGATGCGTACCCGCATTCTGTGCGTGTTGAGCAGGTTGGCGGCCGTCACTCGTACGTTTAGTCGGTGCGGTCCTAGCCGATCGACACGAGCTGGTCCAGTTGTTGTCACAGCGGTCACAGGGGTAACGGCCCCAGAGGACCATGGTGGTCGGGATTGTGATGTCGCATGCGCTATCACATTTGGAAAGGCATCGTGGTGTCTGCCATCGCGATTCTGATGTGGCGGGTGTGACGCCAGCGCCGACTCCCGACGGGACAGCCCAGACTTCGAACCAATCGGCAACTACTGCAAGTGAATTCACGACAGCCCGCCAAGGTTCGCTAGCCGATCGACACCAGCTCGTCGACCGCATCCGTGGGCAGGTCACCGTCGACGACGGCCGTGACCCACAACTTGCGCAGGGCGATCTCGCCTTTGTGGTTGTCAAGGAACGCAGTGTCAGCGGCGTCGCGTCCAGTGGCTATGCGCACCAACGTTTGTCGCGGTGCCAGCAGGGTACCGTCGACCACGCGCCACTGTCCTTCGACGAATGCCTCGGCCACCGCGTGGAAGTCCATCGGAAACAGGCCCGGCGCGTACACCGAAACGGCACGGGCAGGCACGTTGACCGCCCGCAGCAGCGCCACCACGAGGTGCGCGTAGTCGCGGCACACGCCGGCGCCGGCGAGCAGGGTGTCCACCGCCCCATCAATCGGATCGCTGGAACCCGGTACATAGTTCAGCCGCGTACCCACCCACGAGGACACCTTCTCCAACAGCGTCGTCGAATCGACGTAGTTGCCGAATTCCGTTGCGGCGAAACCGTAGAACTTGTCAGCCTCCGCGTAACGGCTCGGACGCAGATACATGGACAGGTCGTATTCACTCACCGGTGCAGGGTCGGTCCGGCCGAGAACGGTCGCGGTGTAGTTGACCTTCAGGTAGCCGGCGGGAACATCCATCTTGTGGATCCGGTTGCCGTGGGTACCGCTGATCTCCAACGGCTGGACGGGATTTCCGTCGAGGACGAACGACAGTGACTCGAACACCTCGGTGTTGGGATGCGGCGCGACGGCAATCTGGAATTCCAGCGTCGTGGGCGCGATGATCTCGACTTCAAGCTCGGCGCCAACGTCGCGTTTCATAGCGCCGATGATATGGGTTCAGCGGCCAAGATGAGTCGTCGTCTGCGGCACGGTCACACTAATGCCGACCGTTGACTCAGCAGGCGTTTGGCCAGACTCAGATACGCCTTGGCCACGACCGGCCACGCCATTTCCGGCGCCAACCGACGCGCCTC
>DATFCF010000125.1:0-3705 GCA_035253445.1 Mycobacterium sp. | reverse complement strand
AGCCGCGCGCCGCGTTCGCGGATCGGCAGCCCAGCTTCGGTGTGCCGCTGCGGTTTCTGTTCGTCGACCTTCGCAGCGGCGGCCCAGCCGGCGTCGGCGGCGGTGGCCCACGCCCCGCGTGATTCCAGGGTGGTCGGATCCACCAGCCATTCGGACACCATCCGCTCGTAGATCGGTGCACTCTCGGAGTTCTCCGCCTCGATTGTCGGCCGCACAGGTTCGGCGGCCGGCGGGGAATCGGGCGGGGTGGACTGGGCAGGCGTGCGTTGCGAAGGCGGCGCATCGGGCGTTGACCTAGTGGTGAAGTAGGCGAACGCATTCGTTGCCGACTGGCGGTCTGGCCGCTGCTCGGCTGCTGGCGCCGGCGTTGAGGCTGTCCGTCCGTCCGCGGGGCTGGCGACGCCGTTGACACCGCTCGCACCAGGCGACCGCTTCGGGAGTGTGCGGCCGTTGTGTATCGGAGCGTCTGATCCGCTCGTCGGTGCAGAAGGCGGCGAGCCCGCCTCGTCGTCGGCGTGTGCGCCGACGACGAGTTCGCTCGCGAGCCCATCGTCCGGTACACGCCAGTGCTCGGTGGACCGAAGCGGCTCGTCGCCGAACGAACCGGCCCGCGGATCGTGGAGTGTGTCGATGATTTCGGCCGGCGCGGCAACCAGGGCGCCGGGTAGATAGACACTCGCCGTCACACCGGGCCGATCGCTCAACGCGGCGGTGGTACGGAGCCGGACAGTCGCCTGGTGGCGTCGCGCAAGTCGGCCGACGACGAAAAGACCCATCCGCTTGGCAGTTTCGGAAGTCACCTCGCCGCCGAGCGCGAGCCGTTCGTTCGCTGCGCGCAGGTCCTCCTCGGACATGCCGAGTCCGAGATCGGCCACCTCGACCAGGATGCCGGCGTCGACCGCGCGCGAGACCGTCACCGATACCGACGATTCCGGCGGCGAGTACCGCAATGCGTTGTCGAGCAGCTCTGCGATTAGGTGGCCGACATCACCCGCCGCCGAGCCGACGATCGAAATGTCGCCGGTAGAGCCGATCGTGACCCGACGGTACTCCTCGACCTCGGACATCGCGGCGCGCAGCACCTCCGGCAGCGGCACGGCCGCCGACCGGCGGTGTTTTTCGACCGTGTCGGCAAGCACGAGCAGATTGTCGCCGTTGCGGCGCATGCGCGTCGCGAGGTGATCGAGCCGAAACAGATGATCGAGTCGGACCGGATCGTCTTCGTCGAGCTCAAGCGTCTCAATCAGCGCCAGCTGCTGTTCCACGAGGGATCTGCTTCGGCGGGAGAGGGTTTCAAACATCTCGCCGAGCTGCAGGCGGACGCCGTGCGCGCCTGCCAGGCGGACCGCTTGGAAATGGATGTCGTCGATCGCGCGCGCCAGCTGCCCCACCTCTTCTTTGGTGTGGACCGGCAGCGCCGTGATCTCCGGCACGCCATCACCCTTGCTGAGTCGCTCGATCTCCTCGGGCAGCTGGACCTGCGCGACATGCAGTGCGCCGCGGCGCAGGCTGCCGATCGATCGAATGAGTGACCGGCCGATCCCGAGTGCAACGACGAGTGCGGTCAACACCGCACCGAGGATGATCGCGGTGTCGCGGAGGGCCGCAGACCGCAACGAGTTGGCCCGAGCATGCACCGTGTCCTCGAGATCAGACGAAAGTTGTTGCGCCGTCGCCTGATATTGGTCGGCGCGTGCCTGTGTCTCGCTGGTGACCTGGGGCGTTGGCGCCTGTTGGGCGAGTCGATCGATCGCCGCCTTTTCTGCACCTATCGCTTCCGCCGACTTGGTCCGCAGCACGTCCGAATCGACGAAATCCGGCGCGGCGGCGAGGACTCGCTGCGTTGTCAGCCACCGTTGCGCCGCGAGAACGTTCACGAGCCGGTCCGCAAGCGGGCGCACCGCGCCGTCGTCGACGGGCGCCATTGTCGTCGTGATCGCCGAGACGACGGCGAAAGCCACACTCTGCGCTTGCTCGGCGATCCGTTGCTGCGGCACTGGGCCGGATGCGATCTCGTCGCGCAACGTCTTCGCCGTCGAGGATGCGGTCGCCAGCGCCGCAGCGACTGTTGGGTCGAACTCCGCGGACTTGGTCAGCGACGCCAGAGCGGTCGCGCTCGCGTCGAACTGTGTAAGCGGGTCTTCGATCGGCGCACCCGAGGCGGCGGCGTATGCGAGACCGTCGAGCCGATCGACGAATTCCGACGCAGGCACCACGATGCCGGCGTTGCCGGACGCAACACTCAATTTCGACGCCGCCGAGAGTTGGTTCTGGATCCGCAGCGCGCCGAACATCGCAGCTAGCACCACAGGAAGGACCATGATCGCCACGACTTTCCATCGCAACGGCCAGCCTACGAATGATGCCCGCGGCACAGTCGGTTGCGCATGTTCGACGAGGCTCGGACCACTGCCCTCCATGCCGTACCACCCTTCGCCGGGTCAATTGACGTTCGAGTAGAAGCCCGGCCAACCGCGAATGGTAGAGGAGTTATAACGGTTGTGCATCGACGAGGTAACGCAGCAATCTCGCGGTAGTCGCAAAACCGCTAGTGCCTTCCTTCTTTATCTAGACGCAGCACAAATTGACCTCGTCGGCGGCAGTCGCAAGGGATCTCGACGCCGCGCTTCCCCACGCAGTGGCACGCACCCACGGCAGGCTGACCGTCGAACCGCACTGAGCAACCGCGCGAGACATGCATGGACGCGCAGAGGACCATTGCGAACTAGGCCTTCCGGCCGGCGTGACAGCACTCGATGATCGGAGGGCCAACTAACCACGACGCCGCGGACTCGTAGCTCGCCAACCTCTGCACGGCCAGTGCCACGGCGGGGCCAGCGCTTGAAAGTGGTTCGGCTGAGGCCGACGACGCCTACGGTGTAGGGCGTGAATGGCATCGTCGTGTCCGGCTGGCCCGGACTGGCGATGCCGGCATCGGAGCACTACAGCAACACCATCGGTGCCATAGGGGTCTCGATGCCATTTCGCACCGCTGTTGGGAAGTTGGTCGACGGGATCGCCGTTCCAGCGACCAACGGCGGCCTGGAAATCTACTCGTTCCGAGCCCGCGCGGATTTTGCGCGCATCGCCGCGGTCGACCGTTCGCCCGGCGCAGAGCGCTGTTTCGTCATCGAGGTCTGGCCCCGAACGTTGAACGACGGCCAAGGGAAGTTGCACACGCAACGCCCGACCCCTCCGGTGCTGCTAAACGATGTCCTGACGACGGGCGGAATATGGCAGCTGTACAACTGCCTTATTGCGCTTCGGCCGTGGAGTAGTACTCAAGCAGGTCAAGGGATCTACCCGGGTCTTTGAACAAGTCTTGTTCGAGGGCGTCGAACGTGAGTGACAACCTGAACCAGCGGGCCGCCTCAGCAGGGCGCCCCGCGGAACGGGCGAGATTTCCGAGTCGCCACATCACGCCGACACTCGGATGTTCATCGGCAATGAGCGCAACCAGGTAGCTGGTCCGCGCCAGCACGGGATCGCCGGCCGCCTCGAACTGCTCACCGCCCAATACAGTTTCCCGGGTTGCGCGTGAAGCATCGATGTTGAGTGCGTCGATGACCATTTCCGGCACGGCCGGAAACTGCACTGAGACGCCGGTACCGGCGGCGGCGGCGGCGGGTATCGCCTCGGCGAGGCTGGCGAGAACCTGCTCTACGATGTCCTCGATTTCGGAGCCTTCATCGCGCCAGTGCTGGA
>DATFCF010000124.1:0-12569 GCA_035253445.1 Mycobacterium sp. | reverse complement strand
CGAAGAAAGGCGCCTGGCGCACCGATTCGCGCCACGTGCTGGACCGCTACATCCTGGCCAAGCTGGCGGTGTTGCGCGACGACCTCACCGAATCGCTGGATACCTGCGACATCTCCGGTGCGTGTGACCAGTTGCGCCAGTTCACCGAGGCACTGACGAATTGGTATGTGCGACGGTCGCGTTCGCGGTTCTGGGAGGAGGACCCCGACGCGATCGACACGCTGCACACCGTTCTCGAGGTGGTGGGCCGCCTTGCCGCTCCGCTGCTGCCGCTCATCACCGAGGTGATCTGGCGCGGGGTGACCGGTGAACGTTCGGTGCATCTGACCGACTGGCCGCAGGCCGGCGAGCTGCCCGCTGATCCGGAGCTGGTCGCCGCGATGGACCAGGTGCGTGAGGTGTGTTCAGCGGGATCCTCGCTGCGCAAGGCCAAGAAGCTGCGCGTTCGGCTGCCGCTACCGAAACTGACTGTCGCAGTGGCAAACCCGCAGAGCCTGGAGCCGTTCAAAGATCTGATCGCCGACGAACTCAACGTCAAGAACGTCGAGCTCACCGACGACATCGACGCCTATGGCCGCTTTGAACTGACCGTCAACGCGCGCGTCGCGGGCCCGCGGCTGGGCAAGGATGTGCAGGTCGCGATCAAGGCCGTCAAGGCGGGCGAGGCGGTCGTCAACCCCGATGGCACGCTGACTGCGGGCCCCGCGGTGTTGCAGCCCGACGAGTACAGCTCGCGGCTGGTCGCGGCGGACCCGGAGTACACCTCCGCGCTGCCTGACGGCGCGGGTCTGGTGGTGCTCGACGGCAGCGTCACCCCGGAACTGGAGGCTGAGGGGTGGGCGCGGGACTTGATCCGGGAGCTTCAGGAATTCCGCCGACGAGGCGAGCTCGACGTGGGCGACCGCATTCGCCTTCAGATCGACGTTCCCGAACTTCCATTGGGGTGGAGCGATGGACTCAATGGACTGATCGCGAAGGAGGTCTTGGCATTGGAGTTCGAGCTCAACATCGTTTCGGGCATCAACCTCCGGCTGGAACCTGACCCAGGCCTTGATATGCAATCCGGCCGAGTGCATAGGGAGGGAAACACACTGACCGGGTCCATTGGCCGCGGGTACCCCGTCAAGATGGAGAGAGTCGCCGAGGTGTGACCGCACGAGGCCGCCGAGTGAGAACTTGATACACGTCTCCCCGCGGATTTGCGTGTCATAAGTGGCCACTCGACGTCGGTGCAGAGCCGTCAGGCCCGCGCCCTAGCATCGGCGACTGTGGATCGCTGGGTGCTGCACTTCGACATGGACGCGTTCTTCGCGTCCGTCGAGCAGCTGACCCGGCCCACGCTGCGCGGACGGCCGGTCCTCGTCGGCGGGGTGGGCGGCCGCGGCGTCGTCGCCGGTGCCAGCTACGAGTCCCGTGTCTACGGGGCTCGATCGGCGATGCCCATGCACCAGGCTCGCCGCATGGTCGGCGCCACCGCGGTGGTGCTGCCGCCGCGCGGCGTGGTCTACGGCGTGGCCAGCCGGCGGGTGTTCGACACCGTCCGCAGGTTGGTGCCGGTCCTCGAGCAGCTGTCGTTCGACGAGGCGTTCGGCGAACCGGCCGAACTGGCCGGCGCATCGGCCGACGACGTCGAGGCGTTCTGCGCCGCGTTGAAGGCCAAGGTGTTCGACCAGACGGGGCTGATCGCCTCCGTCGGCGCCGGGTCGGGCAAGCAAGTCGCAAAAATCGCCTCCGACCTGGCCAAACCCAACGGCATCCGGGTGGTGCGCCGCGAGGAGGAACGCGTACTGCTCGACGGACTGGCGGTGCGGCGGCTCTGGGGCATCGGACCAGTGGCCGAAGAGAAACTGCATCGGCTCGGCATCGAAACCATCGGCGCGTTCGCGGCCCTGTCCGACGCCGAGGCGGCCAACATCCTCGGTGCGACCGTCGGCCCCGCACTTCACCGGCTGGCCCAGGGCATCGATGACCGGCCGGTCGCCGAAAACGCCCCGGCCAAACAGATCAGCGCCGAATCCACCTTCCCCGAGGACCTGACCACGCTCGACCAGCTGCGTGAGGCCGCAGGCCCGATCGGCGAACATGCGCACGCGCGTCTCGAGAAGGACGGTCGCGGCGCGCGAACGGTGACCGTGAAGCTCAAGAAGTCCGATATGAGCATTCTGACGCGTTCCGCGACGCTGCCGTATGCCACCGCCGACGCGGCGACGCTGATCACCATGGCGCGTCGCCTGCTGCTCGACCCGGTCGAAATCGGTCCGATTCGCCTTGTGGGCATTGGCTTTTCGGGCCTGTCCGACGTCCGTCAGGAGTCGTTGTTCCCTGATCTCGAGCTGGCGGCCGAGGATGTGTCCCACACCAGGCTGCCGCCGACGCTCACCGACGCCGCCGCGACGGCTCCGGCCTGGCGCCTCGGTGACGACGTCGCGCACACCGAGTTCGGGCACGGCTGGATTCAGGGCGCCGGCCACGGCGTGATGACGGTGCGGTTCGAGACCCGCAGCACCGGGCAGGGTCCGGTCCGGACGTTTCCCGACGACACCCCCGACATCGAACGGGCCAACCCCGTCGACAGCCTGGACTGGCCCGAGTACGTCAGCGAGCTCGCGGCCCGGAGCCGCTCGGTCGGCGACATTCAGCCGGAGTCAGCCCCAGCGGGCGACGACGTCCTCGACGGCTGAACCGCTTGCCAGCGCCGCCATCAGCAGCACCCGGGCTTGAGGGGGCCGCAGCCGTGGCACCACCACCGCACCGGCGTCGACCAACTCGCGGCCCGGACCGTAGCCGGGGCTGACCCACCCGCCGGGCACGCGCGTCGACACCGTCACCGCCACGCCGTCGCGGCAGTGTCGCCGCACGCCGTCGATCACTCCTGCCGGGGCATTGCCCGAGCCCAGCGCCTCCAGCACGAGTCCGCGCGCCCCGGCCGCCACACACGCATCCATCGCCACCGCGTCACTTCCCGGGTACACCGCGACGATGTCCACACGCGGCGCCGTCGCCGCCGAACGTGCATCCAGACGCGGCCGCACCTTGGCACCGCTCGGCGAGAAGCGCCCGTCGCTGACCGTGCCGACGGCCGTGCCGGCAAATCCGTGCAGGTCAAGCGTGGCGACCTTGTGCAGCCCCAGCGGCTGCCACACCGTCCCCGCGAAGGACACCAGCACACCGAGGTCCCGCGCGTCCTCACTGGCCGCAACAGCGAGCGCGTCGCGCAGATTGCGCGGCCCATCGGCATCCGGCGCATCGGCGCTGCGCTGCGCACCGGTGAGCACCACGGGCGCGGCGCCGTCGTAGGTCAGCTCCAGCCACAGCGCCGTCTCCTCCATGGTGTCGGTACCGTGTGTGATCACCACACCGGCATCCGACGGCAGTGCGGATCGGATCCGGTCCCAGTCGACGGGCGTCAACTGCGAGCTGTCCACCGCCATCAGGTCGACGACTTCGACGTCAAGCCCAGAGGTCAGCGCCGCTCCCGTACGGGTGGGACGCTTCACTCCGTCGTCGTCGGTGCTGGTGGCGATCGTGCCGCCGGTGGTGAGGACTACGAGGCGGCCCATGGGGGAAATCATTCCCCATTCACGCTTTGGGATGATGGGGGAGTGACTGATGAATCCGCGGGATCGGCCGAGCCGGTGACCGACGCCGAGGCCGTCGAGCCTGTGACGCCGCGTCGCCGTTTGCGCCTGCTACTCACCGTCGCGGCGGTGGTGCTGGTGGCCGACGTCGTCACCAAGGTACTCGCGGTGAAACTTCTGACGCCGGGACAGCCGGTGTCGATCATCGGTGACACCGTCACCTGGACGCTGGTTCGCAACTCCGGTGCCGCGTTCTCGATGGCGACCGGCTACACATGGGTGCTCACCCTGATCGCGACCGGTGTGGTTTTCGGCATCATCTGGATGGGCCGACGGCTGGTTTCGCCGTGGTGGGCGATCGGTCTCGGCATGATCCTCGGTGGCGCGATGGGCAATCTGGTGGACCGGTTCTTCCGGGCGCCGGGACCGCTGCAGGGTCATGTGGTGGATTTCCTTTCCATCGGATGGTGGCCGGTGTTCAACGTCGCCGATCCGTCTGTCGTCGGAGGAGCAATCTTGCTAGTTGTGCTGTCGCTGTTCGGGTTTGATTTCGACACGCCTAGCCGCCGCAAGGCCGACGGCTCAGAGTGACGACGCGCTCGATGCCGGTCCCTGAGGGGCTGGCGGGCATGCGCGTCGATGCGGGGCTGGCGCGGCTGCTCGGGCTGTCACGGACCGCCGCTGCGGCGCTGGCCGAAGACGGCGGCGTCGATCTCGACGGCGCGCGCGCAGGCAAATCCGACAAACTGACGGCCGGGGCTTGGCTCGAGGTACGCCTACCGGAAGCTCCTGCGCCGGTGGAGAATACGCCCGTCGAGGTCGAGGGCATGACCATCCTGTACTCCGACGACGACATCGTGGCGGTCGACAAACCGCCTGGGGTCGCAGCACATGCGACGGTCGGGTGGAACGGGCCGACGGTCTTGGGCGGCCTCGCCGCCGCGGGTTTTCGGATCAGCACGTCGGGAATCCATGAGCGGCAAGGCATTGTGCACCGGCTCGACGTCGGCACGTCGGGCGTCATGATGGTGGCGCTGTCCGAACGCGCCTACACCGTGCTCAAGCGGGCGTTCAAGCAGCGCACGGTCGAAAAGCGGTACCACGCAGTGGTGCAGGGCCACCCGGACCCGTCCAGCGGGACCATCGACGCGCCCATCGGCCGCCATCGCGGACACGACTGGAAGTTCGCCGTCACCGAAGGCGGCAGGCACAGCATCACCCACTACGACACACTGGAGGCGCACCGCGCGGCCAGCCTGCTCGACATCGAGCTGGAAACCGGCCGCACCCACCAGATTCGGGTGCACTTCGCCGCGTTGCACCATCCCTGTGCCGGGGACTTGACCTACGGCGCCGACCCGACTTTGGCGAAAAAGCTTGGCCTGGAGCGTCAATGGTTGCACGCCAGGTCGTTGGCGTTCACGCACCCCGCCGACGGACGACGCGTGGAGATCGCCAGCCCGTACCCTGCCGACCTGCAGCACGCCCTCGACGTGTTGCGCCGCCACGAACTGTGAGTGACTTCGGAGGGCAGGAGCGCTGGGGGCACCTCCCGCCCGAAGGGCAGGGGGACGACCCGGGAAAAGACACCCGTCGATCTGGCTTGCTGTTCGGCGCTGGCGCGTACGCCATGTGGGGCCTGTTCCCGTCGTTCTTCCCACTACTGAAGCCCGCCAACGCTTTTGAAATACTGGCGCACCGGATTGTCTGGTGCTTCGCGCTGATGGTCGTGGTCATCGCGGCGGTGCGCCGGCTCGGCGACATTCGCGCGATCACGCCGCGCACGTGGCTGTTGTTGACGTTCGCGTCGGCCCTGATCTCTGTCAACTGGGTCATTTACATCTATGCGGTCAACAACGGCCACGTGGTGGACGCCGCACTCGGCTACTTCATCAACCCGCTGGTGACCGTGACGCTGGGGTTGCTGGTCTTCCGCGAGCGGCTCAATGGCGCGCAGTTCGTCGCCTTGGCCATCGCGGTCGTCGCCGTGGTGGTGCTGACCGTGGAAGTCGGCTCGCCGCCGATCATCGGCCTCGGGCTGGCGTTCTCGTTCGGCCTGTACGGGGCAGTCAAGAAGGTGGTGCCGACCGATCCCCGGGTCAGTGTCGGCATAGAGGCCGGGCTGGCTGCGCCCTTCGCTGTCGCCTACATCGTCGTACTGCAGGTCACGGGCCACGCGACGTTCGCCGACCACGGTCCCGGCCACCTCACGCTGATGATTCTGACCGGCGTGGTGACGGCATTGCCCCTGCTGTTCTTCGCCGCCGCCGCGCAGCGGCTGCCGCTGGTGACGATGGGTCTGCTGTTCTACCTGACCCCGGCGATGCAGCTGACCTGGGGCGTGGTCGTCGGGCATGAGCCGATGCCGCCCGCACGGTGGCTGGGCTTCGCGCTGATCTGGCTCGCACTGGCGGTGTTCAGCGCCGACGCCTTGAGGCGGGGCCGTGTCGATCGGGCCTCGCTCCAATCGTCATCCCTGCGATGAGCGCTCGCGCGAAGAACGAACGGTCATGCACCATTCGTTCTACGAAAGGAATTGAGTCATGCGGTACTGCCTGCTGATGCATTACCAGGAGGGCTCCGAGGTCGGACTGACCGAAGAGGACATGGCTCCTGCCATGGAAGCCTTCAACGCCTACGCGAATGACCTGACGGCCGCCGGGGTGCTGATCGACACCGAGGTACTCGAGTCCGTCGTCGCCACCACCACCGTGACCGCGCGCAACGGCGCGCCCGAAGTCCAGGACGGGCCGTTCATCGACACCAAGGAGAAGCTCGGCGGCATCTTCGTCATCGAGGTCGAAAACCTCGACGAGGCACTGATGTGGGCGCACCGCAACCCGGCCAACGGCTGGGGTTCGGTCGAGATCCGCCCGGTGGCGCGGACATACGCCGCCGACCGCGGGTGGTACAACCCGTAGATGTGCGAGCCCGGGTAGCCGAGCTCACCCGGGACTCGTACGGCAGGCTGCTGGCTGTCCTGGCGGCGCCGACGCGCGACATCGCCGCCGCCGAGGACGCGCTGGCCGACGCCATCGAACGCGCGCTGGCGCGGTGGCCCGAGGACGGCATACCCGCCAATCCCGAGGGTTGGATTCTCACCGTGGCGCGCAATCGACTACGGGACATGTGGAAGTCGTCCGCACACCGGATGACCGCTCCGCTTGACGAAATCGACAGCACCCCAATTCCTTTGGAAGACGATATGCCCGCTGTCCCGGACCGTCGGCTGGAGCTCATGTTGGTATGCGCACATCCGGCCATCGCCGCGAACATCCGCACGCCGCTGATGCTGCAGGCGGTGCTCGGTGTCGAGGCCGCCGCCATCGCCGAAGCCTTCGCGGTCGCACCGGCGACCATGGCGCAACGACTCGTGCGCGCCAAGAAACGCATCCGCGACGCCGGTATCCCGTTTGTGTTGCCCGAGCGCGAAGACCTCCCCGCGCGGCTGCCTTCGGTGCTGGAGGCGGTCTACGGCGCCTATGCGATCGACTGGCAACTCACACCGCAGGGCGATCCCGTCAAAACCCTGTCGACCGAAGCGTTGCATCTGGCGCTGGTTCTGGCCGAGCTGTTGCCCGACGAGCCCGAGGTGCTCGGGCTGGCCGCGTTGGTGTGCCTCTCGGAGGCGCGACGGTCGGCGAGGCGCACCCCCGAGGGCGGCTTCGTCCCGCTCGACGACCAGGACACCTCGCTCTGGGACACGACGCTCATAGCGCGGGGCGAGTCGCTGCTTCGCCGCGCTCATGGCATGGCCGAACCCGGCCGCTTCCAATACGAGGCGGCGATCCAGTCGGCGCACTGTGCGCGGGCCGCGAAGGGTCGCGTGGACGTCTTCGCGCTGCAAAAGCTGCATCGGGCGCTGCTGCGGGTGGCGCCGTCACTGGGAGCCGCGGTGGCAGCGGCCGCGGTCGACGGGGAGGTCGACGGCCCGGACGCCGGGTTGCGCGCCCTCGCCGCCATCGCCGACCCGGCCCTCGAGCGGTTCCAGCCGGCGTGGACGACGCGGGCGCATCTGCTGGCCGTTGCGGGGCGGGCCGCAGACGCCGCCGAAGCCTATCGCCGGGCGATCGAACTGACCTCCGATCCGGGAGTGGCCGACTATCTGTCCGGCCGTTTGCGCGAAACGTGGTGTTGACCGGCAGTTAGCAATGACCTAGCGTTTGCTCGTGGTCAGCAGCTCCCGGCTAGTGCCGGCCGGTCGGGGACGGGGCCGTCCAGTCGGTGCCGACTCGGTCGAGACACGGGCGAAGATTCTTCGCGCAGCACGCGAGGTCATTTCCGAGCGCGGCTATGAGGCTGCGAACTTTCAGTCCATCGCTGCGCGGGCAGGTCTGAGCCGTCCGACGATGCATTACTACTTCCACACCAGGGAACAGATCTACGACACCCTTCTGCGCGAGGCGCATTCAGTTGTCGCCGACTGCGTTGCGGAGGCGAGTCGCGAAAACACCCTGCTGAAACAGTTGTCGGCGTTTATCGCCGCGGCACACCGAGCGGAGCTCGGGGACCGGTCGATGGCACGGTTCATCGTCGCGTCGCACCTGGAGTGCGAGCGACATCCTCAACTGAGGGATTCCGGCAGTCCGGTCGTGAGTGCGATGCGCGCGTTCTACGCATCGACGGTCGCCGCGGCGATCGAGCGACGCGAACTTCCCGCCGAGACCGACGTCACGATGGTGGTGGAGCTTCTGGTCGCGATGGTCTGGGGAATCGGGTTCTACGCCGGCTTCGTCGACAGCGGCGACAGCATGAGGATGATTGCCAAGCAACTTCATCGGCTCTTTGCCTGCGGCTTGCTGGATGGTCCGGCCAGCAGCCGGTCGATGACCATCGATCAGCACGCATCGGTAGCAATCGCGACCGACGAGTTCGCCCGAACCTGGCCGGGCCTGGCTTTGATCATCGACGTTCCCGCCGGTCAGTCGTTCATCGCGGTCGACGGCGCACTGCCCGTTGTGATCAGCGGCGATTTCACCGGCGAACGAGTGCGCAGTGCGCTCTACCGCGCATACCGCGTCGAATCGTTCGTCGAAGGGATCGGACGCTACGACACACTCGACGCCGTCGCCTGGCCGTAGTGCTGCAGGACGTCGTGTAGGGAAACACCCGATTCCTCGCGGCCGCGTTGGGCATAGCGTGCTGAACATGGAGGGCATCTGGTTCGCAGTGCTGGTCGCAGGCTTCATCGCGATCGGTGTCGCGACCCAACTCGGCTGGACGCCAGGCCCGATTCCCGTGGGAAGACTGGTTCTGCGGCGCGACAAAGACACGCAGCCCGACACGCCGGGAAGTGTCGGTGGGCCGCTTTAGACTGGCGTCCCTATGAGTTCATCCTTCGTGCACCTTCACAATCACACCGAATATTCGATGCTGGACGGTGCCGCGAAGATCACTCCGATGCTGGCCGAGGCGCAGCGACTCGAGATGCCGGCGATCGGCATGACCGACCACGGAAACATGTTCGGCGCCAGCGAGTTCTACAACTCGGCTACCGAAGTGGGCATCAAGCCGATCATCGGCGTGGAGGCCTACATCGCTCCTGGTTCGCGCTTCGACACCAAGCGCATCTTGTGGGGGGACCCGAGCCAGAAGGGCGACGACGTCTCCGGCAGCGGGTCCTACACCCACATGACCATGGTCGCCGAGAACGCGACCGGGTTGCGCAACCTGTTCAAACTGTCGTCGATGGCCTCCTTCGAGGGCCAGCTCGGCAAGTGGTCGCGGATGGACGCCGAGCTGATCGCCGAACACGCGGCCGGCATCATCGCCACCACCGGCTGCCCGTCGGGTGAGGTGCAGACCCGGCTGCGGCTCGGCCATGACCGCGAAGCCCTGGAGGCCGCGGCCAAGTGGCGGGAGATCTTCGGGCCGGACAACTTCTTCCTCGAACTGATGGACCATGGCCTGGACATCGAGCGCCGGGTTCGCGAGGGGTTGCTGGAGATCGGGCGCAAGCTCGACATCCCGCCGCTGGCCACCAACGATTGCCACTACGTCACCCGCGACGCCGCGCACAACCACGAGGCTCTGCTGTGCGTGCAGACCGGCAAGACGCTTTCGGATCCCAACCGGTTCAAGTTCGACGGCGACGGCTATTTCCTCAAGTCCGCTGCCGAGATGCGCGCGCTGTGGGACGACTCGGTCCCCGGAGCCTGCGACGCCACCCTGCTGATCGCCGAACGCGTTTCGTCATACGAGGATGTGTGGTCGGCACGCGACCGGATGCCGGTTTTCCCAGTGCCCGAGGGTCACGACCAGGCGACCTGGTTGCGGCACGAGGTGGACGCCGGGCTGGCGCGGCGCTTCCCCGGCGGCGTCCCTGAGGCGTACGTCGACCGGGCGGCCTACGAGATCGAGGTCATCTGCGCCAAGGGATATCCGTCGTACTTCCTCATCGTTGCGGACCTGGTGACTTATGCACGGTCCGTCGACATCCGGGTCGGGCCGGGCCGCGGGTCGGCGGCCGGCTCGCTGGTCGCCTATGCACTGCGCATCACCGACATCGACCCGATCGAGCACGGGCTGCTGTTCGAGCGGTTCCTCAACCCCGAACGCGCCTCGATGCCCGATATCGACATCGACTTCGACGACCGCCGCCGCGGCGAGATGGTGCGCTATGCCGCCGATAAGTGGGGCCAGGACCGCGTCGCGCAGGTGATCACGTTCGGCACCATCAAAACCAAAGCGGCGCTGAAGGATTCGGCCAGAATCCACTACGGCCAGCCGGGGTTCGCGATCGCCGACCGGATCGCCAAGGCGTTGCCGCCGCCGGTCATGGCCAAGGACATCTCGGTGTCGGGGATCACCGATCCAACCCATGAGCGCTACAAAGAGGCCGCCGAGGTCCGCGCCCTGATCGACAACGACCCCGACGTGCGGACCATCTACGAGACCGCCCGAGGCCTGGAGGGGTTGATCCGCAACGCGGGCGTGCACGCCTGCGCGGTGATCATGAGCAGTGAGCCGCTCACCCAGGCCATCCCGTTGTGGAAGCGGGCGCAGGACGGCGCCATCATCACCGGCTGGGACTACCCGTCGTGTGAGGCCATCGGCCTGCTGAAGATGGACTTCCTGGGCCTGCGCAACCTGACGATCATCGGTGACGCGCTCGAAAACATCAGGGCCAACAGGGGAGTCGAGCTCGACCTGGAGTCGGTGCCGCTCGACGACCAGGCCGCCTATGACCTGCTAGGCCGCGGCGAAACGCTCGGCGTGTTCCAGCTCGACGGCGGGCCGATGCGCGACCTGCTGCGCCGCATGCAGCCCACCGGGTTCGAAGACGTCGTCGCGGTCATCGCGCTGTATCGGCCTGGGCCGATGGGCGTGAACGCCCACAACGACTATGCCGACCGCAAGAACGGCAAGCAGGCGATCAAGCCGATTCATCCGGAGCTCGAAGAGCCGTTGCGGGAGATCCTCGCCGAGACTTACGGCCTGATCGTCTACCAAGAGCAGATCATGCGCATCGCGCAGAAGGTGGCCAGCTACTCTCTCGCCCGAGCAGACATTCTGCGAAAAGCCATGGGCAAGAAGAAGCGTGAGGTGCTCGACAAGGAGTACGAGGGCTTCTCCGACGGCATGAAGGCCAACGGATTCTCGGCCGCCGCCATCAAGGCGTTGTGGGACACGGTGTTGCCGTTCGCCGACTACGCGTTCAACAAGTCGCACGCCGCAGGCTACGGCCTGGTGTCCTACTGGACGGCGTACCTGAAGGCCAACTATCCCGCTGAATACATGGCCGGGCTGCTCACGTCGGTGGGCGACGACAAGGACAAGGCCGCCGTCTACCTGGCTGACTGCCGCAAGCTGGGGATCACCGTGCTGCCGCCCGACGTCAACGAGTCGGAGCTCAACTTCGCCTCTGTCGGGGAGGACATCCGCTACGGCCTTGGCGCGGTGCGCAACGTCGGGGCGAATGTCGTTGCGTCGTTAATCAACACCCGCACCGACAAGGGCAAATTTGTCGACTTCTCCGACTACCTCAACAAGATCGAGATCGGGGCCTGCAACAAGAAGGTCACCGAGTCGCTGATCAAGGCAGGCGGGTTCGATTCGCTGGGCCATCCGCGCAAAGGCCTGTTCCTCGTGCACACCGACGCCGTCGACTCGGTGCTAGGCACCAAGAAGGCCGAGGCAATGGGGCAGTTCGACCTGTTCGGCGGTGCCGACACCGCCACCGACGCGGTGTTCACCATCAAGGTCCCCGACGAGGAGTGGGAGGACAAGCACAAGCTGGCTCTCGAGCGCGAGATGCTCGGCCTGTATGTCTCGGGACACCCACTCAACGGCATCGCGCACCTGCTGACCGCGCAGGTCGACACGCAGATCCCGGCCATCCTCGACGGCGACGTCGCCAACGAGACGCAGGTGCGGGTCGGCGGCATCCTGGCCTCGGTGAACCGCCGGGTCAACAAGAACGGATTGCCTTGGGCGTCAGCGCAATTGGAGGACCTCACCGGCGGCATCGAGGTGCTGTTCTTCCCTCAGACGTATTCCACGTTCGGCGCTGAGGTCGCCGACGACGCCGTCGTGCTGGTCGGTGCGAAGGTGGCCATCCGCGACGACCGGATTTCGCTGATCGCCAATGAGCTTGTGGTGCCGGATTTTTCGAACGCCCAAGTCGATCGTCCGGTGGCGGTGAGCCTGCCGACGCGACAATGCACTGTCGACAAGGTCACTTCGCTCAAGCAGGTGCTAGCCAGGCACCCTGGCACCTCACAGGTGCATTTGCGGCTGATCAGCGGTGAGCGCATCACGACGCTGGAGCTGGACTCCTCGCTGCGGGTAACTCCGTCATCAGCACTGATGGGCGATTTGAAGGCGTTGCTGGGTCCCGGCTGCCTGGGCTGATGACGTTCCGTCAACTTCACGAGCAGGGCTGCTTTGTGATGCCGAATCCGTGGGATGCCGGCACGGCTATCGCGTTGGCGGCGATGGGTTTTCCGGCGCTGGCGACCACCAGCGCCGGATTCGCGTTCGCCGCGGGCC
>DATFCF010000123.1:0-4742 GCA_035253445.1 Mycobacterium sp. | reverse complement strand
CCCGCGGAGGTTCCGCTGGCCAATGGTCAGGCGGCTGCGACATACGACCAGAACGGGAAGTTCGTCGACCCAGCGGGCGGAACTGGCGTGTACGCGCCGGGTACTGACAAACTGACGCCTGCAGAAAACTGGGTTGATCTGATGTTGGCTCCAAGGCAGGCGTAATGGCAGAAGACACCGCTTCGGCTTCACCGAAACCGCGGGAACGTCGGCGTGCGAAACGCCCCGCCGGACCGGTCAGCGGTGCCGCGACGACACCGGCCGCGGCGGTACGTGTCGAAACGCCGAAGACGGTGAAGACCTCATTCACTCGGCCTGGACCTCCGCCGCGGCGGCAACCGCATCGCGGCCTGGTGGCGCTCGTCTCGCTCATCGCGCTGGTCGTCGCGGGCGGCGCCCTGGGGGGCGTCGTCACGTGGATGGTGATGCAGCAGCGCGACGTTCAGGCGCAGCAGGATCGCCAGCAGCGCTTTGTCGACACCGCCTCGCAGTCCATCGTGAACATGTTCAGCTATAACCAGGACAACATCGACGACAGCGTGAACCGCTTCGTCAACGGCACCAGCGGACCGCTGCGCGACATGATGAGCCAGGGCAACAACGCCGAGAACCTGAAAGCCATCTTCCGCGACACCAACGCGAACTCCGAGGCTGTCATCAACGGCGCCGCCCTGGAGAAGGTCGACGAGATCGCCGGTAACGCGGCCGTACTGGTGTCGGTGCGAGTAACCGTGACCGACATCGATGGAGTCAACCGGCCGTCGCAGCCGTACCGGCTGCGAGTCATCATTCACGAGGACGACAACGGGCACATGACCGCGTACGACCTCAAGTACCCGGATGGAGGCAACTGATGCGCGGCTCGACCGCGAAGCTGACGGGCGCGCTCACGGTGCTCCTTGCCGTCGGGTTCGTCGCGTTAGCCGCTGTCGGTGGTTGGGTGTACTGGGGCAGGGTGGAACTTCGCGGTGAGCAAGCCACACGGGCCGAGCTGGCTCCACTGGCGGCGAAGCAGATTCCCCAGGTGTTCGGTTACGACTACCAGACCGTCGAGCGCAGCCTCACCGAGGTATATCCGCTGTTGACACCGGAGTATCGCCAAGAGTTCGAGGATCGCGCGACCAAGGACATCATCCCGCAGGCGCGTCAGCGCCAATTGGTCAGCCAGGCCAACGTGGTCGGGGTGGGAGTGCTGACGGCGCAGCGGAATTCAGCGTCGGTGATGGTGTACATGAACCGCACCGTCACCGACAAGTCCAAGGAGCCGGTTTACGACGGCAGCCGGCTGCGCGTCGACTATCAGAAGATCGACGGCAAGTGGCTGATCGAGTACATCACTCCGATTTAGCGTTGTCGGTCGAATCCGGTTGGATCGTCCGCTCCGCGGACTGTGTGTCGGCCAGCGCCTCGAGGAACGAGCGTGCCCAGCGGTCCACGTCGTGCGCGAGAACCTGTCGGCGAAGGGCGCGCATCCGCCGTCGGCCTTCTTCCGGCGCCTGATTCAGCGCGGCCTCGATCGCATCCTTGACGCCCTCGAGGTGATGCGGGTTGGCCAGGTACGACTGACGGAGTTCGGCTGCGGCGCCGGTGAATTCGCTGAGCACCAGTGCGCCGCCTAGATCGCTACGGCAGGCCACGTACTCCTTGGCCACCAGGTTCATGCCGTCGCGCAGCGGCGTTACGAGCATGACGTCGGCCGCCACGAAGAAGGCGATCAATTCTTCGCGGGGCACGGGCCGGTGAATGTAATGCACTATCGGATGGCCGACTTCACCGTATTCACCGTTGATGTGCCCGACCTGGCGCTCGATGTCCTCGCGCATCACCTTGTAGCTCTCGACGCGTTCGCGGCTCGGTGTCGCGAGCTGGACGAGCACGGTGTCGTCACGCTTGGCGCGATGCTCGTCGAGCAGTTCCGAAAATGCCCGCAGCCGAACGTCAATGCCTTTGGTGTAGTCCAGCCGGTCGACGCCGAGCAGGATCTTGCGTGGGTTACCGAGCTCACTGCGGATCTCGCGCGCCCGCTGCCGGATGTTCCTGCTGCGGGACTGCTGGTCAAGGGCCGTCGAGTCGATGGAGATCGGGAAGGCACCGACCTTCACGGTGCGGAAGCCGGTTTGAACTTCGCCGAATCTCGACCGCACGCCGACGGACGCCCGCGAAGTGTTCGCGCCGACCAGGCGGCGGGCGAGCACCAGGAAGTTCTGTGCTCCACCGGGCAAGTGGAAACCGACCAGATCAGCGCCGAGCAACCCCTCGATAATCTCGGTGCGCCACGGCATCTGCATGAAAATCTCCACCGGGGGAAATGGGATATGCAGAAAGAAGCCAATGGTGAGATCCGGCCGCAGCATGCGCAGCATTTTCGGAACAAGCTGTAATTGGTAATCCTGGACCCACACCGTCGCGCCGTGCGCCGCTGCCCGCGCCGTCGCCTCGGCAAATCGCCGGTTCACCTCGACGTAGCTATCCCACCATTCCCGGTGGTAGATGGGCTTGACGATGAGGTCGTGGTAGAGCGGCCACAGCGTCGCGTTCGAAAAGCCCTCGTAGTAGGAGGCGATGTCGTCGGCAGACAGCCGTACCGGGTAAAGCTGCAGGCCGTCGTCGTTGATCGGCTCCTCGTCAGCGTCGGGTACGCCGGCCCACCCAATCCACGCGCCGCTGCGGCGGCGCAGCAGCGGCTCGAGCGCTGTGACTAAACCGCCGGGGCTCCGTTTCCACTCCGTACTGCCGTCGGGCAGGCGCTCCATGTCGATCGGTAGCCGGTTGGCCACCACGACGAAGTCGGAATCCCCGGAGCCGACCGCTTGGCCGCCCCGCGGAGTCACTTAGACCTCTTGTTTCGCGGGTCCAATGCCGAGCATGGACAGGAAAATCCGGCATTCATCGGCGTCGGTCGCGTATGCGGCGACCACGCGCCTGGCCTGGCGTGCGGTGCTGTCGGCTAAGGGTTCGACGTCGCCGAGTTCGGCGGGGTCTGATTTCGCAGGCATACCCCAACTCTAGGCGACCCGGGCCTGGCCCGGGTCGCCGCCTGCGGTTACTAGCCGATGTGGCCGGTCACCGTAGGGCTCGAGCCGACCGAGGACTCGGGCACCGCCTGCGGGCCCGCGGCGGCTGCTTCCTCGGCCAGGCCGATGCATTGACCCGAGTTATGGCCGGTGCAGGGGATCGCGCCGCCGCCGCCGGGCAGGTTTACTGCGGGGAGGCTCGGGTTGCCCGGAATGGAGCTGAACGGTGAGCCCGCGTTCGGCACCGTGTGTGGCACGCAGACCCCAGTGAACTGGTCTGTCTCTTCGCCAGCGGGGCACTGGGCCACCGGTGCGGCGTCGGGGGTCGGCACTGCGAAGACGGCGATCGCCGGGGCGGCGGCCACTGCGACCGCAAATCCACCGGCAAGGATCAGTCGTCGTGCTGAATGCTGGAAGGTCGCCATCGTCACGCTTTCTGTAGTTATTGACCAAGTCGTCGGGTGGATTGTATGGAAGCTGAAAGGAATCTGCATACGTTCCACGAGTTCCCTGGGAATGTGTCGCGTGGAATTGCGGTTTTCGGGGCCAGCAGCTATTGCAGAGCGCCGCTCTTACCGATCGGTAGGCATGAAAAAGCCGAGGCGCCAATGAGGCGCCTCGGCTATGAAACGGTGGTCGGTTGGTTACGGACTGGAACTGACCGTTGAACGCGGAATTGGTTGCGGCCCCTCGGCCTGCTGTTCTTCGGCCAGGCCGATGCACTGGCCTGAATTGCCGCCCGTGCAAGGGACGCCGTCGATCTCTGGCAGTCCGCCTGGCGAAGTCGCGCCGAACGCCGGTGAGTTCGGCACCAAGTGCGGGACACACACGGTGGTGAAGTTGTCCGGCTCCTCGCCGGCCGGGCACTGGGCCAGAGGCGCGGAGTTGATCGGCACTGCGAAGACGGCGATCGCCGGTGCGGCGGCCACTGCGACCGCAAATCCACCGGCAAAGATGAGCCGTCGTGCTGAATGCTGGAAGGTCGCCATCGTCATGCTTTCTGTCGTTTTGCTGAAAGTTCGTGGGGCCGCCTCGGTATCGCGACGGGGAGAAGGCTCTCCGTACGCGAACTCTACTCCGGCGATACGGGTCTCGTACCGGCATCGGAAATGAAATGGTGCGGGAGTCCCATTTCTGGAAGCTTCCTGTCAAGTTGCTGTGGCACCGCTGCGCGACAGTTAAACGCGGCACCGTAATGTGCAAACCGTTGGCATTGCTTAGCAAGCGAGGTGGACCGCTGTGGCGAACCCAGATCTGACGAGCGCCGAACCGGCCGGAGGCGATGCGCCGCAACAGGTGACGTACGAGACGCTCGACGAGGGACGAATCGCGCGAATCTGGTTGAACCGCCCTGAAGCGCAGAACGCCCAGTCGCGAACGTTGTTGGTGCAGTTGGACGAGGCGTTCGGCCGCGCTGAGGCCGACGATCAGGTGCGGGTGGTGATTCTGGCTGCCCGGGGCAAGAACTTCTCGGCCGGACACGATCTCGGCTCGGAGGCGGCCCTTCTCGAACGCAAACCCGGTCCGGCGCAGCATCCGACCTTCCGTTCACACGGTGCGACGCTGCCGGCCGTGGCAGAGAGGACGTATCTGCAGGAGTGGCACTTCTTCTTCGAGAACACCCGCCGCTGGCGGGATCTGCGCAAGATCACCATCGCTTCAGTGCAGGGCAATGCGATCTCCGCTGCGCTGATGCTGATCTGGGCATGCGACCTGATCGTCGCCGCC
>DATFCF010000122.1:0-3716 GCA_035253445.1 Mycobacterium sp. | reverse complement strand
GTTCACCTACAACGACGACCATTTCGACATCAGCGGGCGTTTCAACGTGCCGCGCAGCCCTCAGGGCCGGCCCGTCATTTTTCAGGCAGGCGACTCCGATCACGGTCGCGAATTCGCGGCGGCCGCTGCCGACGCGATCTTCTCCCGGTACGGGACGTTGGAGGCCGGCCAGGAGTTCTACTCGGATGTGAAGGGCCGCCTCGCCGCCCACGGTCGTCACCGCGACGATCTGCTCATCCTGCCCGCCGCGACGTTCGTGCTCGGTGACACCGACGCCGAGGCCGCCGACATCGCCCACGATGTGCGCATGGCACAGGTTTCACCGCAGACAGCGATCAAGTTTCTCGAGCAGCTATGGAACCGCGACCTGTCCGATCACGACCCGGACGGCCCGTTGCCATCGGTCGATCCGGTGGTCGGCGAGAACACCATCTCCCGGGGCCGCGCCAGTGTGCGGATGTATCGCGACCCGATCGCGACTGCCAACGAATGGCGGGCCAAGGCCGAGGCCGAAAGGTTGACCACCCGTGAGCTGATCGTCGACGTCACCGGTCGCCAGAACTTCGTCGGGTCGCCCGGTACCATCGCGGAACAGATCAATCACCTCGTCCAGGCGGATGCCAGCGACGGCTTCATCCTCGTCCCGCACGTCACCCCCGGAGGTCTCGACCCGTTCGTCGACCGGGTGGTGCCTCTGCTGCAGGAACGTGGTGTGTTCCGCACCGAATACGAGGGGACGACGCTGCGCGACCACCTCGGTCTGGCGAAGCCGAGCACGTCTTTGGGTGCGAGCACCGTCAAAAACGTCGCGCTCTAGCCAGCCCGTCGAGACTACGATCGGCCAGATTCACATCTGGCGGAAAGGGAACTCGATGGCGGTGCTGACGCCTGCGCACGACGACTTTCCACGGTGGTACCAAGATGTGCTGACCAAGGCGAAGCTGGCCGAAAACGGTCCAGCACGCGGGACCATGGTCATCCGGCCGAACGGGTACGCGATTTGGGAGCGCATGCAGGCCGAGGTCGACGGGCGAATCAAGGCCGCCGGGGCCCAAAACGCCTACTTCCCTCTGCTGATCCCGATGGACTTCTTCGAACGTGAAGCCGAGCATGTCGAGGGATTCAGCCCCGAGCTCGCCGTGGTGACCCATGGCGGCGGCAAAGAACTGACCGACCCGCTTGCCATCCGGCCCACCAGCGAAGCGGTCATCGGTGAATACATGGCCAAGTGGATCGACAGTTACCGCGATCTACCGCTGCTGCTCAATCAATGGGCCAACGTCGTCCGTTGGGAACTACGCCCGCGAATCTTCCTGCGCACCACGGAGTTTCTGTGGCAGGAAGGCCACACCGCCCACGTCACGGAAGCCGATGCGCGACAGTACGCGCGCCGGATCCTGCGCGAGGTGTACGAGGATTTCCTGCGCAGCGTCCTCGCGATGCCGGTGATCGTCGGCCGCAAGACCGCCAAGGAGCGCTTCGCCGGGGCCGCGAACACCATGACGTGCGAAGGCATCATGCGCGACGGCAAGGCACTTCAGATGGCGACCTCGCACGAACTCGGCCAGCGGTTCAGCCGCGCGTTCAACATCACCTACTCCAGCGCCGAAGGCTCGACCGAGCTGTGCTGGACCACGTCCTGGGGCGCATCGACCCGAATGCTGGGCGGGCTGATCATGTGTCACGGCGACGATTTCGGGCTCGTGTTGCCGCCGGCGCTGGCGCCGATCCAGGTGGCCGTCGTGGTGGTCAAAGACACCGACGGTGAGGTGACGCGTGTCGCCGCCTCCATGGTTGAGGGACTCAAGGCGCGTGGCGTGCGAGTAACGCTGGACGACAACGTCTCTCAGGGCTTCGGCTGGCGGGCCACCGAGTGGGACCTGCAGGGGGTGCCGATCCGGGTGGAGCTGGGCCCGCGCGATCTCGCAGAAGACGCAGCCCTGCTCTACCGGCGTGATACCCGCGAGAAGACCAAGGTTGGTATCGACAACGTCGTCGACGAGGTGCAGCGGCTGACTGGTGACATCCAGACCGACATGCTCGACGCGGCCACCGCACGCCGCGTCGCATTCATCTCGGACTGCGCGACACTCGACGAGGCGCGCGAGGCAGCGCAGACCGGCGTCGCCCGCTTGCCGTGGGAGTTGGTCGGCGTTTCAGGAGAGCAGGACCTCGCCGCCGGCGGCCTCACGGTGCGGTGCCTGGCGCTGCCCGACGGATCACTGCCCGAGACCGACGACGACTCAGGCGCACTCGCCTACGTCGCCAGGGCTTACTGACCGCGGCCCCTCGGCCGCAACGTTGTGACCGACGTCCAGTTGTCAACTGGCTCTTAGAACAGCGGGAAATGCGATGTCGTCGCGGGCAATGTCGCCCGGGAAGCACGGCGATGTCGCGACGACGGTCGGCGGATAGTCGGGCGGGTAGGCCGCGACGATCTGAAGCCGGTAGCCGTCGGGCGCATAGCCGAACTGATTCGGCTTCTCAAAACCGTCGCGCTCATAGACATGCCAGCCCCAGCTGCGCCAGATCTCACCCGTCTTGGCGATCATCGCGGACAGATCGCTGCCGGGTAGAAAGCTGAGATCGCCGGTTGTGGTGAAGTGAGTGGGCGGCTTGCCGGGCCCTGTGTAGTTGTCGTCGCAGGAGCTGTTGTGGCCCCCTCCGGAGTAACGACCAGTGTCATACGCCGTGCCTTCGGGCAGCGCATCCAACATGCGCTGGATGTAGCCGGCGATCGTGTCCTGCGCCTCTTGCTGGCTTTGCGGCACAACCTCTTTGGGATTCCAGCCCGGCGGTGGGGGTGGCTGCGAGGTCATCGGCGGTCCTCCAATATCAGTGGCGCCCGAGGGCGTCGGTGATCCGAGATCGCCGTCATTACCACACCCGCCGACCGGCAAGCACAGCATGAGCAGCACGGCGAGCGTGGCGAATCGTGGTGCGCTGAGGCGCATTAGCACAGTCATGAGCCCGATACCACTCCATCCGGCGTGACGATCTGCAGCGGTGGCCTTCCGGCGATGATGGCCCCCATGTTGGCCAGCGCGGGATTGCCCGGATCCCAGTAGCTGCTGTGAGCTGCGACATCGCCGATCAATCCCGTCGGGTCCCAGCTCGGGCCGGGGTTGGCCCATAGCCGCGTCCCCCCGAAAGCGTCGGTGAAAGGATCTGCGCCGAGCGTCATATCGGTGGCCAGACTGATGATGTCGTTGCGGGCGGTCATGGAAAACACCTTTGATCCCGAATCCAAGTTGAGGTCCCCTGCGGTGTCCACCAGCATGCCAGGACTGCCGACCGCGATGACGTTATCGGCAGCTAGCTGGTTGTCGCCGGTGGCAGCACCGCCGACGAGCGTCGATCCGTAGCTGTGGCCGATCACGGTGTCGATGGCGGGTGTTGCCTCGTGGGAGGCGTGCATGCCGTCCAGGAAGGTGTCGAGCGCCGCGCCGCCGCTCTCGGCACGGCCCGGGAATGCCGCTTCCATGAGGTCCATGGGCCGGTCATATCCCATCCAGGTGGTCACGGCGAGTTTCCCTTCGAGGCTCTTGTCTGCCTGCATGGCCGCGTCAAACATACTGAGCGCCTTGTTGTTGCTTGCGTCAAAGCGCGCCAAGTCTTGACCTGTCCCAGGGACGAGGATGGCGTTGCGCATTGCCGTGTCCGGATTGCCGATCGACACAGCCGCGTGGCCCTGGTCGTCAATGAAGCCGAGCATT
>DATFCF010000121.1:0-18807 GCA_035253445.1 Mycobacterium sp. | reverse complement strand
GCTCGAACACCTCTACCGCGACGTCCGCGCTCCGCGCATCTACGAAGGCGCCTCGGAGGTACAGCGCTCCATCATCGCCCGCGAGCTGTTCAACGAAAGGAACGCCCCGTGACCCGTTTCAGGGCATCGGTCCCACTGACCACTACCTGGGAGCACTTCGACTTCAAGGTCGACGGTTCCGTCGCCTCCGTCAGGCTCAACCGCCCCGAGAAGTTCAACCCACTCACCTTCGAGTCATACGCCGACCTGCGTGACCTGCTCGCCGAGTTGCCCCACCACGACGGTGTGAAGGTGCTGGTGATCCAGGGCGAAGGGCGGGCTTTCTGCGGCGGCGGCGATGTCAACGAGATCATCGGCGAGCTGATCAAGATGAAGGCCGGCGAGCTAATGCAGTTCACCAAGATGACCGGCGACGTCATCCGTGCCATGCGGGAGTGCCCGATCCCGATCATCGTCAAGATCAACGGCATCGCCGCGGGCGCCGGTGCGGTCATCGCGCTTGCCGCGGACTTCCGTGTCGTCGGCCGCTCGGGACGCTTCGCCTTCCTCTTCACCAAGGTCGGTCTCTCCGGCGGCGACATGGGCGCCGCCTACCTACTCCCCCGCGTCGTCGGCCTCGGCCGGGCCACCTCCCTGCTCATGCTGGGCGACACCATCGACGCAGACACCGCCGACCGCTACGGCCTGGTCTCGCAACTTGTCGACGACGACCAGCTCGACGATGCGGTCGCCGCCCTTGCCGCCCGGATCGCGACCGGTCCGAGCCTGGCGCTCTCCCAGACCAAATCGTTGTTGACCCGTGAGCTCGACATGTCAATGTCGTCGTCGATGGAGCTCGACGCGATGACCCAGGCCCTGCTGATGACCACCGACGACCACGCCGAGTTCCACGCCGCGTTCAACGCCAGGCGTTCGCCTGGGTGGAAGGGACACTGAGAAAGCCAGGCAGAACTTGCTCGGCTACCGCCGCAGTGTCTGTGACGGTGACTCTCCGAACCGTCGGCGATACTCCACCGAGAACCGGCCCAGATGCATGAAGCCCCAGTCCAACGCGATGTCAGTCACGCTAGCCCCGGATCTGGGATCCGCGTCTGCCAGCGCCTCCCGAACCCGCTTCAAACGTACGTCGCGCAAGTAAGCCATCGGTGAGCAGCCGACGAGATCATGGAAACCCTGCTGCAGCGCCCGCACGCCCACACCAGCATCGGCGGCCAACCTCTCGGTTGTCAGCGGGTGTTCGGGGTGCGATTCAATTCGCTCCAACGCCATTCTTATCGGGCGCGGTGCGGCAGGCACCTGTTCGGCATGCAACGCCGCACTGTAGTTATTTCGTTGTGCGAGTAGCAGGCCGGTGAGAAGGACACACTCCAGCTGCGACGACAGCAGCGGATGATCAAGCAGTCCGCCCACGCGCTGAGCCTCACCGAACAACAAGTCAAGCGCAGCGCGCCAGCTTCGGCCCGGACTCCCGCGTAGGTCCAGTGCCATCTCGAATCTGATCGGATCGAGCACGGGGCGGCCGAGAAGCGACTGTAGATGGCGCATCAGGTCGTCGTCATCGACTCGAAAGCCGATTTGTTCGCAATCGGCCGTCCACCTCATCGAAATGGGCAGCCGCATATCGGGCATCGCTGCGGTGTCGGGCGTCGACACGATCTCCTCGCGGCCGGACGTCACGACTGCACATCCCCGCAGCGGCACTTGAACGAGATGGAAGCGCTGCGCAGGCGCCGGCGCGTCGATTTTGACGGCAGCGCCGTAACCGAGCCGAAGCAGTCTGAACTTGTTGACGCGGGTGGCGCTGAAGCTCGCGTCCATGCGGGAAGGTTCCAGCCTGTCGAGCCGGTGGGTTGTGACGGCGTTCGACACGGCATCTCGGATGCAGTCAAGGTCCTCGACACAGACGAGCTTGTAGGCCGTTGGCGGATCGGTAACCTTCACTGCTGTTCTCTCTCTCCAAGCCAGACCGGCAGGCGCCAGGAGTCGTCGCCGGGGGTGCCCAGATCGGAACTTCTGCACCGCGCGTTCAGAAAGCTCCTCCAAAAAGGTACTTGGCCCACGCGCCCCACATCGCGGATTGGAGTAGCGATTTCGGGCGTCTTGGAGGCCGTGGTCGACTGAACCGCCGTGACCCCCGCCGGATGTGCCAGCGATTCGGCAGGGAACCAGGGGCGTCGACTTGCCGGAAACTGCGGCGCTCAAGCCACTGCGGAATCCCGATGGCGACGTGCCCGGGAGCGGGATACTGCATTTCAGCGTCCAGGATTCAGGACGGCACCGGGTCGGGCTTGGGGCCCGGCCCTGCGTAGACAGCGACTCCCACTAGATGGTCTCTCGTCCATCATCAGCGGTATATCGCTTTTGTGACGACCGTCGTCATAACAACTATATTGGTCGTTTCGGCCGTGACTGTCAAGGCTGAAGGGGGCGTAGTGGTTTCCGCTTTGCCAGCCCCGTTCGCCAGTTCCAGATTGGTGGAGCCGCCGCTACCCTCTGCCCGCGCACCCTCGCGTCAACAGGGCCGTTGGATGTCGCTCTTGCCCGTCGCGGGGAGGACTGGGACAACTCGCGTTCGGCGGTCTGCAGTGGACCGTCAGTGAACCGGTCGTGCACCCGGCGACGACCGAGCGGCACACCACAGAAGTGGGTTCCAGGCTATGCGCTCATACCACTCGGTGGCGGCGACTGACGTGAGCTGTTCTACTTCTGATCTCGTCCATGAAACTACTGTCGTAGAACATGTTTCACGGCGAGCGCCCGAAATCAGTCGGGTGCGGTGGCGCTATACCATTACCGCGACGTCGTCGACGTACGACCGCGCGGCCTCGGCGTCCATGAACCATCTGTCGAAATCGCGCGGATCGTCGTAACCGTTGGCGAATCGGCGTGCGATACGGGGACTGCTGCTGGCGGCCGCCAGCAGTTCGATGACATGTGGGGGTGGCGGACCGAGCAGTGTGTTCGTCCACGCGGACACGTACTTGGCGTAATCCCAGTACCTCTCGAACGTGTCGGCCATGAACTGGGTATCGAACGGGCGGTCGCCGCGCTCGAGGATGCTGGACAAGTACGACGCGGCACTCTTGCTCGCATTGTTCGAACCCTGACCGGTGATCGGGTCATTGATGACGACGACATCCGCCAGACCGAGGACGGTCGCGCCGGACGGAAGCACCCCGATAGGCTTGCGCACGGTCGGCGTCAAGCTGCCTGCCAGCACACCCAGGTCGTCGCTGAGTTGGACATCGTGGCAGCGTTCGGCCTCCCACGGCGCATACGTCTCCACGATGTTCTTGACGATCTCAAGTTGTTGGACGGCATCGGTAACGCCGCTGAAGAGATCCAGCGGACCGCCGGGAAGGGCCGCGACGGCCATGATGTCGCACGGTCCTGTGGTGGTCAGCGCTGGTATGACGAAGTACTCGCCGATGCCGGGGATCAAGTTGAACGAAACCGTCGAATACGGTGTCGTCGCCGTCATGCCGGTGACGTACGTCAGCGCCAGCGCACGCTGGGGAGCGTCGAACGTCGACCGCGCGGCGTCACGCTCGAACAGTCGGGCCATCTCGCCCTTGCCCGCTGCCACGAGGACGAGATCAGAAGATCGCGCGCATTCTTCAAGATCCTCGATCGTGACTTCGTGAATGTCGAGCCGGCCACCCCGACTGGTGAATTCAGCCATCCAGCGCGGCATCTTCACGCGCTGATCGACTGATTGAGCGGACAGATCTAGCCGGGACGCCCAAGACATGGCCTTACCGCCATTGCCGTCGGGCAGGCTGAACTCGACGCCGTCCACGCGCGGACAGTCCTTGGACCAAAAATCGAGTCCCAACGCGGCCTCACGGGCGAGTGCACTGCCGAACATGATCTGGCTTGAGAGGATTCTTCCGTTGTAGATCTGCTCGGGCGTGCGGTTCGAGATGATCCGAACGTCGTATCCGGCGTCCAGCAGACCGATACCGAGGTGCAACCCAGCTTGGCCGGCACCGACTATCGTGATGGTGCGCATGAATGATCCTTTCGAACGGTGGTCGTGAAGTTGTGCAAGTAGTCCCCCGGCAATCGCAGCGCTCGTGGGGAATCCGAAGACTGCGTTCAATCTCGGAATGGCCGCGAGCGCGAATCATGCTCCTGACTCAGGTTGGCCAAGTGATGATGACCACGCCGCACGGTCGCGGCTACCCGTTGTCAAAAGCGTTTTAGTCCAAGGCAAGTCAAATACCCTCAAGACCATCGCGGTCAAGATCACAGTTGGCGCCTATCCCACAGGTCCGATGGGCGCTGGCCAGGCGCTCCCATAAAGGTCATGCCGTATTTTTTCGCGATCGACGCGACATTCGCGACCGTCTCGGGATCGAACCCCTGGAAATCAGGCAGGCGACGCTCAGCGGCGGGTTCAGAGATCTCGACCACGTAGTCTTCGAATCCTGCGGGTGAGGTGATGGCGAGCCATCGGGCCGGAATTTCCGACGTGACCTTGTAGCAGTGGACGACGTTTCGTGGCATCAGAGCGTAATCGGCGGGCTGGAGGACGCGCGTATCCTCGCCCACCCACATCGATATCTCACCCTCGAGGACCAGAAAGGCCTCATCCTCGTCCGTGTGCACGTGCAAGGGAACTTCATCCCCGGGCGGGCCAACGAGTTCGAAAATGGCACATGCCCCTCCGGTGTGCCTTCCGGTCGCGATTATGTCCACGAGGTTCTTCAAGAACCAGCGGGTGTCGCGTTCGCTCCGCGTTACAACGACGGCGCTGCCGACATTGCGCTCGTTCATTGAATTCCTCGCTGTGGGGGGGTTGTTCCGATCCATATTCGTCTGAAATTAGTGGTGCGCTCAGATGTCCGCTATCCGCATAGCGCGGTCGTTGTCCCCTGCGGCAAGTGAGATACCGGGAGTGCCATGGTGTTCTCGCTTGGACCGCAAGATCGATGGCGGTTTTGTACGAGCGTCTCCTCATGCGCGCATGGATGCGGCTGGAGAATATTCCCGCTGACATCCGCATTCGTGATGATGAATTGCGCGAGGTTACGAGTTGTGAGCGCACGATCACGATGAGCTCGAACCGCCTCTTACAGAACACGACTCGCTCATGCGAGTGGCTCACCTGGACAACATTCCACGCGGTGATGTAGGCCCCCGCAGGCCGATGACCACGCTGCTGCGCTCAATAGCTCAGCGAATCATCATCAGCCAGATGATAATTCGCCGTCACGCCGCATTGTTCCCGCTGGGTGTACCGCGTCACGGTCGCGCCGGTGCCCGATTGCCGCGGCGGCTGGGCCGACACGTTCAGCGGTGCTTTACGCCCTGCCCGTCGTGAGCCGATGAGCTTGGCTGCCGAGTTTCATCGGCACCAACCGGCGCGTGTCGGCGTCGGCCTAACCGTCGGTCGCTGGCGTCACAGCTTGCCCCGCCGGGATGAGCGGATAGGACTCCACTCCTCCTTTTTGCCCGAAGGTCGTGCTGTAATACTCCTCGCTTTCGGTGATCTTGCCCGTGGCGTCGATCTTCAACCAAATAGCGCCGTGGCAGACAAAATCTGCCCCCGTTGCCGCCATCGCGGCCAGGTTGCGAGCGAAATGTCCAGTGCCGACCCACGTCATGAACGCACCATCGGGAGTCGCCCAGATCTCGCGTGGCGTCATCTCGAAGTTTGAGATCGAGTTGTGCCAGATCGCGCTGTGCTCCTCGATGGCCTCTCGCCCCGACCTGGCTATCCGGAACGCGTGGTCAACGTATACCCCGTCTTCGGTGTACTGGGCCGCAAAGTCCTGCGGGCTCGCATGACCCCACGCGCGCGCCCACGCCCGGCAGATCTCCTCGTGATTGGCCATATGTGTTCCTCTCCTCTGTCGCAGACAACTTGGCTACCCGACATCCGCGCGACACAAGCCCTTACCGCCACCGCGCTGAGTACACCGGAGCGTCCCAACTCCGTTATCACCTCGGCGATCTCGAGGACGAGACGGCCGCAGCAGTTGATGGACCGATGCTGGTCGTGTGGTGTGGTTGTGCTCGTGAGTACTGGGTGTCAATTGTCACCGACCTGTCGGGGGAAGCAGCAGATCTTGCCAACTATGCTGCTGAGCGTCACGGGCGAGATTTGACTGCGTATATTGCTTTCCGTCAGGACCGAGGTAGGTGCCCGAGCTGGGGTCATACTGCGCGATCGCGATGGGCGGCGGGTCGCCGGCTGCAACCCCAGCCGGTGTGCCGGGTGGGGGCGGAGTGCCCGGCCGTAGTTGCGGCACGGCTTGTCCCGACAGCGTTGCGTTCGGGTCGCCCTTCCAATTGAAGCCATCGTTGAGCGGCACGTAGCTTTCATCGCTTTCGCACATCTTGACCGTCGGAGCCCGTTTGCCTGGCCGGGTTACGCAGGGCAGGTTCCGTACGCCGCGGACGTTGAACATGGAGTCTTGCGGAATCCGGCAATAGAGATCACCAGCGGGGTGCTCCGGGTAATCCACTTCGCTGGGTGGGCGGACTTGTTGGGCCGGCAAGTATCCGGTGGTGCATGGCGGCGGCAGGTTGAAATTCAGGTTGAACGACAAGTAAGTGCCCCGGTAGTCCTGCTTTGTGTCTCGGTTCGCGAGGCCGGCGCCCTGCACCATTTCGACTCCGCGCGGCAACAACACCAGGAGCTGCTCGAGGTTGGGCTGGTAGACCACTGCCACATCGGCGAGGCTCACCAGATTTGTCAGCAAGATCGGCAGGGTTGGCTGCAGCTGGTCGAATAGCTGGCGAACCTCGTCTGCGGCGCCTGGTCCCGTGTTCAGGATGCCCTTGACCGAATCATCCTCGGTCTGCAGTTGTTTGGTGATCTGTGCGATGTTGGAGGCCCACGCCTGGATCGAATCGGAGGTGTCGACTTGGGTATCCAGGATCGGCTTTGACTGATCGATCACCGTGGTCAGCGCGTCCAGGTTCTTACGTGCATCGATGGCCAGCGCGGTACTCGACTTCACAATCCGCGACAGCTCCGGGCCGAGACCGCCGACCGCGGTGTAGGACTCGTTGATCGCCGTCTCGAGGTTGTTGTGCGGAATCGCTTGTAGGCCGGTGTTCGTCGCGCGAAGCAGACTGTTGATGTCGGGTGGCACCTGGCTCCGGTCGACAGGAATCACGCTGCCGTCCTTCAGATCTGGCCCGCCGCCGCTGCGCGGCACGAGTTCGACGAACTGTTCACCTGCCGCGGTCTGGCTGTGCACCTGCGCATCCAGGTCGGCGGGGATTTTCATGTCGGAGCGCAGCGACATCACCACATCGACGCCTGCGGCGCTGAGTCGGACGGCGTCGACTCGACCCACTTCGGTGCCGCGATAGGTGACATTGCTATTCGGGTACAACCCCGCCGCGGTGGGCAGATTCAACGTCACGTGATATTGCCCGACACCGAACCACAGACTTGGCAATTTGAGGTATATGAAGGCCATGGCTCCGCCGGCCAGCAGCGTGATCACCGCGAAGAAGGCCAGCTGCACCCGAACTCGCCTGTTGAGATGCATGTCAGCGCCCCTGATCCCAGTGGTACGGAGCGGTGAGCGGGTTGCCCGCGGTGTATGGGCTGGGCAGCTGACCGATGGTGCGGCCCCATTGCAGTTCGAGTTCGGTCAAGTCGCCTTCCCAGCGAGTTCCGGTGAACAACGACGAGTCCATACGACTGAGCGTCAGGTCGGCGACGACGGTGATGTTGGCGTAGTCGCCACGCATCCACTTGGTCAGCGTTTCCTTGGGGAATGGAAAGGTCGACAAGAGGCCGAGCGAACGCGTCAATGCCGGCCCGGCATTCGCCAGCGCCTCCAGCACCGGGCCGAGATCCTTCAGCTCCTGCACCAGTGCCTCTTTGCTCTGGTGGATCGAGTCGGCGGCCAGCGCGTTGAACTGTCCCAATTGGTCGACCGCTTCAACGAGATTGTCGCGCTCGCTGTTCAATACCGCCAACGCCTCGGGGATTGTGTCAAGCGCCTTGTCGACGGTCGGCTTCTGCGCGGCGAAGTGCCCGACGAGCCGGTTGAGACTCTCTGTGGCGGCGATGATGTCGCTGGTTTGGTCATTGACACGGCTGATGAAGGTGTCCAATTGTGTCATCAGGCTTTTCAGATCGTCCTCGCGGCCCGCGAAAGCGGTACTGAGCGCCTTGGTGATGTCCTGGACCTGCCCCAGGCCGCCGCCGTTGAGCAGCAGCGAGGCAGCCGCCAGGGTCTGTTCGGTGGATGGATATGCCGAGCCGGAGGACAGTGGAATCAGTGAGCCTTGGTGAAGGCCGCCTTGTGGAGGTACGTCGGTCGGCGGCGCCAATTCGATATGCAGCGACCCGAGCAGGCTCGTCTGGCCGACGGATATCGTGGAGTTGGCAGGCAACTTCACGTCGCCGTTCAACTTGAGTGTCAACAGCGCGTGCCAGCCCTGTCGTTCGATCTTGACGACAGTGCCGACATTGACATCGCCGACACGAACGCGTGAATTCTCTTGAATGTTACTCACATCGGGCATCTGGGCCTGGATCGTGAAGGAGCCCGGACCACGGCCCTGTGTGCCTGGCAGTGGAATGGAATTCAACCCGCGCCACCCGCACCCCGATACCACGGTAGCCAACAGCATGACAACCGTCACCGCCGCGGCTCGGCGCGCCTGTCCGCCCATCAGGACCCGCCTCCGGCTGGCACCATCATGCCCGGCAGCCCTGCGGCGGGATCTGTTTGGCCCGTCGGCGGCTCGACCGGCGGCATCGGTTGGTCGGGTAGCGGCACTTCGGCGGCGAGGGGTGAAGAGCTGTCGACGGGCGGGACGGCCCCCGCGCCCGCAGCGGGTTCGGCAGGCGCATGCGGTTGCGGCGGTACGTAATCGGGTCGCATCCAGTCCTCGCTGTAGGTGACTTCATTCGGTCGCGCGCTCGCACCGACGAATGGGTTCATCCCCAACGGCAGGAAGTTGTACTGACGGTTCTTGACGATCGGCGCCAGGTATTGCACACACAGTTTCGACGACTGTTCGGCGTTCAGGCGAGAAGCGGCTTGTATCGCACCGCACAGGAATGTGATCGGATCACTGAAGTTGTTCGCCGCTAGCGCACCGCTGAGCGTGGCTTGTGCAGGCTGATAAGTATTGAGGAGATTCGCGAGGACCGTCGGGGAGGCGTGCAACACCTGTTTGATGTCATCGAGGCTGTCCGTCAACGCTTGTGATACCGAGGCGAGCTTCTCCGAAGTCGTGCCGATGCTGTCGCGGTTCTCGGCGACAAAAGACTGCACTTCCGCTAAGGCGGAGTTCAGGTCCTTCACGGCACGGGTTACTTCGCCGGGATCGTTGGTCACCAATCCGGTTACCGACGCGAGGTTCTCGTTGAGTTGACGCATAAGTGTTGTGCTGTCCTGGAGTGCCGATACCAGCGTGGACAGGTTTTTGATGCTGGCGAAAGTGTCCTCACTGTGGTCTCCGAGCGATGAAAGCGACTGGGAGAGTTTGATTATGGTGTCGCGGATCGCTGGGCCCTGCCCACGCAGGTTGTCGGCTGTGGTGTTGATGAACGCCCCCAACGTACTCACGCCGCCCGGCTCTGTCGGCTGCAGCGTCTCCGTGAGCCGTTCAAGTTGGCCGCGAAAGTCATCCCATTCGACCGGGACCGCGGTGCGGTCTTCGGGAATGACGGCGTTGTCTGTCAGGGTGGGACCGCTGCGGTATGGAGGGGTCAGCTGGATGGCCCGCGCGGTCACCAGCGTTGGCGACAGGATCACGGCTTTGGCATCAGCCGGCACCTTGTACCTGTCATCAACCCAGAAGGTGATCTTCACTTGGGTGGGCTGCGGTTCGATCGCGTCGATCTCGCCGACGTTCACACCGCGGATCCGCACGTCGTCGCCGACGAACAGACCGATGCTGTTCTGGAAGAAGGCAACGACGTGAGTTCGGGTGATCTCTCGTGTCGAAACAGCCACCAGGTAGGTCCCTGCTACCAGGACGGCGACCAAGACGATGGCCAGGCCGATACGGGCGTTGCGGTACTTCATCGTGGGCCGCCCTCCGCGGGTTCCGGTTCGGTTGGCGTGGGCGCGACTTCACCCGGTGCTGGAACGAAGACCGCGCTGGGTGTCGGCTCGGGGATGTGCTGCTGATCGGGCGGCACCACGGCGGGCGGGCCCGGTGGCGGACCGCCGGGTGGCGGCGCGGGCAGCGGCTCACGGTACGGGTAGCAGCCTGTAGGGCCGGGCAGCGGCAGGCCGGGCGGACCGCACCCCTGATCGCCGGATTTGCCGGTAATGGCGTCGGGCAGAGTCAAATTCGGCTCGCCGCCTTGGCCGGTGCGCGGATACGGCACCGGCAGCGCCGGCGTGCCCGGCTGACCGGTCTGGGGGTCATGGCGCTCCGATGGTGCGAGCACGTGTGGGTCCAAACCGAGATCGGAGAACGCCGCATCCACAAACGGCTGTACGAACTGACCCGGGAGCAGATTTGCGAGATAGGCCTTGAAGAACGGGCCGGATGACACCGATTCGCCAAGCCCCATAAGGTAATCGCTGAGACCTTTGATGGACTTCTGCACCTGGGCCTTGCGGTTGTCGATGATCGCCAGGACTCCATTCAGCTTGTCCAGGGCCGGTTTCAATGTGGTCCGGTTTTCTGCGATGAGACCCCGGAGCTGCTGGGCCATCGACGAAGTGTTTCCCGAGATCTGGTCCAGTGCGGCACTTTGGGTGCGCAGCTCGGCGAGAAGGGCGTTGGTATCGTGGATGAGCCGAACGATCTGGTCGGTACGTTCGGCCAATACTCCGGTGGCCTTGCGGGCGTTCGCGAGCAACGTACGCAGTTGCGCGTCGCGTTCGTTCAGCGTCTGGGAAAACCGCGCGACGCCATCGACCGCCAGCTTCAGCTGGGGCGGGGTGTCGCGCAGTGTTTCGCTCAACGTTTGCAACGAGGACGACAGCTGGTCGGTGTCGAGGCCACTGATCGTCGCGGTGAGATCGCCAACGGCGTCAGGCAACTGGTACGGCGAAGTCGTGTGCTCGATCGGTATCGCGTCCGATAAGCGCCCGTCTCCGCGTGGTGTGACGGCCAAGATCTTGTTACCGAGAAGGCCGATCGTCTTGATGGCCGCCTCCGTGCGCTGGCCGAGGCGGATGTCATCGGCGACCGTGAATTCGACAAGCACACCCTGGGGTTCGAGGCTGATGCTCTTCACCTGTCCGGCTCGAAGTCCCGACACCTGTACGGGGGCACCGCTGGTGAGGCCGCCCGCTTCGTCGAAGTACGCCGAATATGTTGTGCCCGAGGAGACAAACGGCAGCTTGCTGTAGTTGAAGCTGCCCACCGTGATGACGATCAGCGCCGTCACGCCGATGATCCCGATGATGACCGGGTTGCGTTCGCGGAAGGGTTTCATCGAGGGGTGCACCTGCCCGAGTCCTGGCCTGCCACTTTGATATAGACCGGTTGACCACCTTTGCCGTTCATCTTCAGCACCAGGTCACACAGGTAGAAGCTGAAGAAATCGCCGGTGAGCGCTTGTCTACCCAGTACGCGGTAGGCGTCGGGCAGTGTGTTGAGCAGGTCATCGAAGTATTCGTGGTCGGCGACGACGATTCCTGCCGCGCGGTCGGTCTCGTGGACGGTCTTTTGTAACGGCGGCCGTGCTTGGCGAAGCAGATCCGCGATCGTGCCGGCGCCCTCATTGGCGTAGGCCAGGCCGGTGGTCAGGTCTTGCTTACGGGCCTCGAGTCCGTGCACCAGCTCCGAGAGCGAGTCGACCGCGTTGCCGAACTTGTCGCTGTGATCACCCAGCGACCCCAGCACGGTGTTGAGATTCACCACGACCTGTCCGATCAATTCATCACGGTCCGCCAATGTATTGGTGAGATTCGCCGTCTGGGAGAGGAACGACCCGATTGTCGCGCCCTGACCTTGAAACGCCGCGATGAGCTGACCCGTCAGGGCATTGACTTGATCGGGGTCCAAGGCACGGAAAAGCGGTCGGAACCCGCCGATTAGCGCATCGAGATCCAGGGCGGGGGCGGTTCGATCCATTGGGATTGTATCGCCGGGGGCAAGCGTCTTAGTTCCACCGGCGCCGTCCTCCAAGGCCAAATACCGACCGCCGATGAGGTTGTCGTATCGAATGACGGCCCGGCTGCCCTCCGTCAGTACCACCGTGTCATCGGCACTGAACTCGACCACCGCGGTGGAGTCGTCCCTGATCTTGATGTGCTTGACCTTGCCGACCTCGACGCCGGCGATGCGGACGAAGTTCCCGTCCTCCAGGCCTGTCACCGTGGTGAAGATCGCGTTGTAAGACTTTTCTTCCTGGAACCGCAACTGCGCAAAGATCGCGATCAACCCGAACGCGCCGAGCGCACACACGACGAAAAAGATCACCAGGCGCAACAGAAGCCCAGATAGGTTACGTCGCAAGGCAGTTCACCTCTTCTCAGGTAGTGCAGATTCGCGTGTGCTGTCGATATCCCTCGTCACCGCAAATCAGGGCGGTGGCGGGGGTCCCGCCGGCGGGGGGGTTGGGGGCGGGACCCCCTGGTACAGCGGTGTGCCGTCCGGGCCATATTGCGGGGCACCGTATGGGGGGGCACCTGGGTAGGGAATGGGTCCGGGGGCTGGGCCGCCCGGGTACCGGATGCTAGGCGGCTCGGGCACAGCCCGGGTGACGGGGAAGTAGTTGGCCCAACCGGGAAACCCGATCCCGGGATTCGGACGGATATCGACACCTGTGCCAAAGCCGGTGTTGGCAACCAGGTAGCGCACGGGCCAGTTCTTCGCGACGTCGGGCAACGAACCGCAGCCGGGCTTGCCGCCGGGTCCGCCCTTGGCGGCGTTGATGGGTAGATTGTCGGGGTAGCGGTAGGGGTCGTCGCCCAACAACACTGCCGCATCCATAATGACCGACTTGCCGTTGCTGCCGCCGACGTAGTCCGTAATCCCCTTGTCTAAACCAGTTTTGGCGCCGACGAGCATACAGGTCAGTTGCGGATTGTATTTCATCAGCAGATTGGTCGTCGGTGCCAGCAGGTTGATTCCGTTGACGAAATTGTCCTTGCTCGGGCCCAGAAGGTTGATACCGCTTCGCGATAAGCCTGCGACGCCGAGTAGCAGGGCATCGAACTGCTTGGCCTGGCTGACCACGGTCACACTCGTCGTGCTGGCTGCGGACAACGTGTCGAGGATGTCTTCTGCCGCAGCACTGTAGGTATCACTGACTGCCTCCAAGGCATGCCAGTCCTCACGCATCGTGTCGGTCCGCGAATTAAGCGCCAACAGAACCTCATTGGCGTCGGTAGTGGCTTCGCCGATGCGCTCTCCCTGCCCGCGCACACCCTGCGCCAGCGCCGAGAGGACGGCGTTCAGTTTGGCCGGATCGATCTGCTTGATCAGGTCTACCAGATTCTGAAACACGGTGTTCACCTCGACGGCTACATTTTGGGACTTCAGCACCGCCCCTGAGGACAACCGTTGTGAGCTCGGGTGACTGGGGTAGACCAGATCTACGAACTTCGCTCCGAAGAGCGATGTGGCGTCGATGCGCGCCTCGACATTGGCCGGGATGTGCGGGATTTGATCGGGATCAATCTCCAGCCGGAGGCTCACCTGATTGGAGCCGCCGGAAATGGTGGCGACGCGGCCAACCTGAACCCCGCGCATCTTCACCTTTGCATACGGCTCCATCACAAGCCCGGATCGGTCCGACGTAAGCGTCACCGGCACAGAGGGAGTGAAGGATTGGTTGAACGCCCCCAGGCATACCACCACCACGGCGATCACCACGACAACCAACATGGCTGCCAGCCACTCAGACGCGATTCGGGGCTTTCCCCAGTGGGCCGACATCGCGCTACCCTGAGAAGTTGAAAAGGCCGGTCTGGCCATAGATGGCCAGAGAGACGAATAGAACCAACAGACCCGTGGCGACCAGCGACGTACGGGTCGCGCGTCCGACCGCCTCCCCCACACCGGCAGGACCGCCTGTGGCGGTGTATCCGTAATACGTGTGTATCAGCATGATCATCGCCGCCGCGGCGGTGGTGACGATGAATGAGCGGATCACATCGGCGGGTACCAGGAAAGTGTTGAAGTAGTGGTTGTAGACGCCGTCGGACTGACCGTAGATGGCGGTGGTGCCGAACCGGGCGGCGGTATACGCCATGATCAACGCGACGCTGTAGAGGGGCAGGACAACAATGACGCCTGCCACCACCCGGGTCGATGCCAAGTAGGCGATCGAGCGGATTCCCATGACCTCCAAAGCGTCGATCTCCTCATTGATCCGCATGGCACCCAATTGCGCGGTGGCGCCGGCACCGATCGTGGCCGCAAGCGCAATCGCCGCGGTGTTGGGGGTGATCAGCCGAGTGTTGAGGAACGCAGACGCAAAACCAACGAGTGCTTCCACACCGACTTGTGAGAACTGGTTATACCCCTGCGCAGCAACGAGACCGCCGGTCGACATGGTCAGGAAGCCGACGACGGCCACCGTGCCCCCGATCACTGCGAGCGCACCGGCCCCCAGACTCATTGCCGCGACCTGTCTGAGCAATTCGGCTCTGTAGTGGATGAAGACGTCACCGAGCGAAGCAAGGGTCTTGCCGTAGAACCTCGTCTGCTCGCCGAGCTGCCACCAACCCGATCTCACCAAGCCCAGCGCTCGCAAAACACGTGGGAACCGTTGTGCTGCAACGCCACCTGCGCTCATTTGGCGATCTCAAATCCAACGGCAGTGACAACGAGGTTGATGATGAACAGCAGGACGAATGAAAACACCACTGTTTCGTTCACTGCGTTGCCCACGCCGGCAGGTCCACCGCCAACCGTTGTGCCTTGGTAGCAGGCGACCAACCCCGCGGTAAGGCCGAACAACGTGGCTTTGAGCATGGAGATCAATACGTCGCTGAGCCCGGTGATGAACGTCATGCCTGACACAAACGCGCCGGGCGTGACGTGTTGGAAAAATACCGAGAAGACGAAACCTCCGGTAAGACCCGTCAGCGTCACCAGCGATGACAGCAGAAGCGCTACGACCGTTGCCGCCAGCACCCGGGGCACCAACAGCGCCCGGATCGGGTCGATGCCCATGACCCGCAGGGCGTCGAGCTCTTCCCGGATTGTGCGCGCGCCCAGGTCGGCACACATCGCCGCAGCTCCCGCGCCGGCAACAACCAGAACCGTGACGAACGGCCCGATCTGGTTGACGGCGCCAACAGCCGCGCCGCTGCCGGAGAAGTCGGCAGCGCCGAACTCTACGAGCAGGACATTGAAGGTGAAGACGGTCATGACGACGTAGGGAATCGACAACAGCAGCGTAGGGATGAGCGACACCCTAGCCACGAACCACGTCTGCTCGAGGAACTCGCGCCATGCGAACGGCGGCTTGAACATCGTGACAAACACGTCGAGGGTAAAGGCGAAGAACCCTCCGACATTGCGCAGCGGCTTGAGTGCGACGCCGCTTGATACGACTGGGCGCCCTCGGCCGGAATCTTCGACACGTTCGACAGCCATCTGCTCACGCACCTGCCTGGGAATCACTGCGCTCCGTTGAACCACATGCGTTCTCAGCCCAACGTCTAGCGCCTTGTCCGACCTGAATCGACGCGACTTTCAGATGGTGTGACCGGGTCCCGAGCAGTATCGGGCCCGCAGTCTGTTCGACCAGCCCCGTGACGATTGCTTTCACGGTCACAGCACGCCTACCAACCGCCGCGGAGGGTGCCGTTGTGGAACACGAGAGGGCTGCCGCCGGGCGCGTCGTAGCTCTCTACTTCGCCGAGCACGACGACGTGATCACCGGCTTCGAAACACTTCACCGTGCGACACTCGAAGCGAGCCAACGCGTCCGGCAGCACCGGCGTGCCGCCTTTACCGTCGACCATCTCGAGCGCGGCGAACTTATCCGCGGCCGGAGTGGAGAACTGCCGCGACAGATGGTGTTGGTCTGCGCCGAGGACGTTGACCGCGAAATGGGTCGCCTCGGTGAACGCCGGAAGGCTGGGCGCGTTCTTGCCGGGACACCACAGCACCAACGGCGGGTTCATAGACACGGATGTGAACGAATTGGCCGTCATACCAACACGTCGTCCGTCCGCGCCGCGCGCGGTGATGACGGCGACGCCGGTTGCGTACTGACCGAGGGCACGTCGCAGGTCGCGCGGATCGAACCGACCTGACCGCGCTGCGCGCTTCTCAGCGCGGAAGCGCGTCGCAGCCTCGGCATCAAACCACCACTGGAAGAACAGGCGCGGATCGTCGAAGCCGTTGGCGATCTCAGCCGCCAGTTCCGGATTCTCCGCAGCTTCGGCTAACAGTTCCTGCTGATGCTCAGACAGCCCGACGAGAAACGAGTTTGTCCAGTCGACGGCCCATTTGGCCCAGCCACGCCAGAACTTTTCGAAGGTGTGCCGCATCCAAGCTTCGTCGAACACCCCGGTGCCATTGCGATTGATGCTGTCGAGGTAGTAGGAGGCGGCCTGCGCGGCAAGATTGGCACCCTGTGCGGTGAGGGGGTCGTTGAGGACCACCGCGTCGCCGATGCCCAGCACCGGGCGGCCGGATGGCAAGGTCGCCACCGGTACCCGTACCTGAGGGGTGAACCTGCTTCTCAGCACACCGCCGGGATCAGTGAGCGCAACGTTGGCACATCGATCGAATTCCGCAGGGGCGACCTTCGCCAGCAGCTCAAGCGAGCGCTCCAGGTGCTGATCGGGGTCAACGACGTCGTCCCAGCAGTCCATCGGACCGCCGGGGACTCCCCCGAAGACCATGATGTCGCATGGGCCGCCGGTGGTCAGGGCGGGAAGGGTCACACACTCGCCAACGTTGGGCACCAACGTGAAGCTGATCGCCGGGCCGTCCGGCCTGGGCGACATCCCCGTGACATACGTCAGCGCCAATGCTCGTTGCGGGCGGTCGAAGAGCGACCGTTCATGATGTGGTGGAAACAGGCGCCCGATATCGCCTCTGCCAGTGGCAATTACGACCAGGTCGTGAGTGCGGGCATACTCCTCGAGGTCGGCGAGCTCGGCGGGATGAACGACCAGTGTGCCCCCGAGCTCTTCGACCTGCTCGGCCCACGCTGCGCATTTCAGTCGCTGGTCAATCGCCTGAGCCGGCGCGGAGAGCGGCGCCGACCACGTGCAGGGCGCGTCACCGCCAACAGTAATCGTGACCGCGCCGATGTCAGGGCACTCGTCGGCCCATTGGTCGATGCCGTGCTCATGCTCGGTGGCCAGCGCCGACTCGAACATGCATTGACTGGAAAGCACTGAGCCGGAACGGATCTCTTGCGGCGACCGGTCGCTGACGAGCGTGACCTCATGGCCAGCATGCAGTAAACCGAGCGCTAGCTGGCCACCGGACTGGCCCGCTCCCACAACCGCAAACCGCGCCATCAGAAGCTCACCGCGGGACGAGCAACGAACTCATGTTGCTCACCTACTTGTTCAGATCCGACGGGCGCGCGCCGGGCGGTGCGAGAAATGTCACCCCGTACTTCTTGGCGATCTCCCCCAGCGCCGCCATCGCCTGCGGAGTGGGCGCAACCCGATCAGGCAACCGACGCTCACTGGCAGGCGCCGAAACCTCTCGGACAAACCCTTCAAACCCCGCCGGCGACGTGATCCCCAACCACCGGGCCGGAGCATCCAAACTCACCCGATAACAATGCGGAACATTGCGCGGCATCAACGCGTAGTCGCCCACGTTGAGCACCCGCATCTGATCACCCACCCACACCGTCACCTCACCCTCGAGGATCAAAAACGCCTCATCCTCATCGGTATGCAGATGCACGGGAACCTCATCACCAGCAGGCCCCAAAAGCTCGAAAATCGCATACGCACCACGGGTTTCCTCACCCCCCGCGATCACATCGACCAAATTCTGCGAAAACCACAACGTATCCCGCTCACTTGCGGTGACCACCACCACCGAACCCTCGGCATCATCACCCATAGGACAACTCCTCCCACCGCCAGAGCGCATGATGCGCCATTTCTGGCAATATATTACACATGACTTGGCTCACACGAAAGATACCGATTGAAACTTCTGCCGGTCTCAACGACCGTGCGGTGGTGCAGATCGGACATCTGACCTCCGCTCGAACCGAAAGGACTTGGATCGACGTCCAAAGTCTGTGCTGCGCGCGGGGTATTCGCTATCCGCAAAACGTGGGCGTTGTCCACACGGGGTCGCCGAGTATGGTGCGGGCGTCTATTCACGCAGGCAAGGGGAAGGCCGGAGGCGAACCTGAGGCAATAACCGGGTTCGTGTTGATCGATCCCAGCTAAGATTCAACCTCTGACGCCGCCGGAAAGCGCGCATGAACACATGTCACGTTCCGTGCAGTGGCGACGTCACGGCACACCGACGCTCGCAGTTCGACGTCCGGGTTTCGATTATTGAATTACGTTCATCCAGTTTATAATTCACGACAACTGGCGAACTGACCGGGTGTGTACCCATCGTCCTGCGGGCCGCCGCTTGCCGCGTCGTCTCACACCCGAGCTGCACGCGACGCCGGCCATCGCACGCTACCTAGTCGAGATCAGCTGCGCCCGAAGATATCTCGCGCCAGCGCCGTGGATGGTCGCCGTGTGCTTGGTGGGTGATCTGGGTGATGAGCAGTTTGTGTCGGGGTGTGGTCATACGGGGCTTTCTCGTGGCTGCTGGTGTGCGGCGGTATCGGCGGGATCGTTGTTTGGGTGGGCGCGTTCGGCGTGCAGCAGATCGCGCAGGACGCGTTTGGCGAATTTGCCGGCGCCGGTTTTGGGGATCTCGTCGACGAAGCGCACCGTATCGGGCACCCAG
>DATFCF010000120.1:0-3390 GCA_035253445.1 Mycobacterium sp. | reverse complement strand
CGCAACGACGGCATTTCCTCGTACGCGATCGCCATTTGTGGCCCGTACGCCGCCAGGCTGGCCAAGAAAGGTAGTGGGCCAGCCTTCCGGTTCTGCAGAACCGACCACACTTCCCCGTTGGCGGCCTGGCACAGGTCGAATAGCTGCCGGCCCTTCAACGCATCGTAAGTCGAGGCGTTCCCAAACGCGTTGCGGCCGATCGCATCAACGATCTGCGCCGCGAACGCCTGATCCCACTCATCCTTGTCTCGATTGGCCTTGGCCAGTCTCCTTATCGCCTCAGAGGTGAGCAGGACGAGCATGATGGTCTTCGCCGCGTCGAGCCGGCCCCAGATCCAGTCGTTGGCTCTCCAGGACCGTTTGATGAATGCGCCGAAGCGCCCCAGCGACATTCCCGCGAGCTTGTCGTCCGAGTTGAAGCCCTCGGCGAAGTGTTGCGGCACCTGGGCGCTGAGCTGCACCAGCTCGATGTAGTCGTTGCGTTCCTCGAAGCCTGGGTCAGCGTTTTCGGATACGAGGTAGGAGACGACCTCCACGCTCAGCAATCGCTGCAGAAGGTCGTCCGCATTTTGCACGTCCTTGAAGAGCTCCTTGCCGAGCTTCCCTGGAATCACCCTGTCTGCGAACTGATCTGGGAGTTCCTTGACAACCTTGGTGAAGAATTCCCTAACGCTGGAGCTCACATAGTCGGCGACTATTGCGCCGACCCAGTCATCCGGACCCTGCTCTGCGGTAACTGCGGTGCCCAATCCGGCCTGGGTTGACGAGCCGGGCGTCTCAGCGAGGTCGGGCATCAGCTGATTGCGATAAACGTCCAAATAGGCGTTGAAGCGCTCGTACAGTCCACCGCCGGAGTCGCGAGCGGCCATGCTCGCAGCCTTTTCGAGTTGTTCGCCAAGCGTGTCGATCTTGATCTGGTCGTTGATGACTGCTGACCACACCTTGCTTACTGTTTCCTGAAAGGCGGTGTTCTCGCGGGGGATGCGCCTGTTGAGCTCCCGGAGTAGGTCAGACATCAGACCCATGACTCCGGTGGCGAGCGCTACACCCCATGGCCAAACGCGGTGACTGACTGGCACCTGTGCCGGAGGTTCTTTCGAAAGATGTGGCAGTCCAACCGTGTCGTCCTTCTTTTCGAGGAACCTGCGCGCATTGTCCGCCAGCCGAACAAGGCGCAAATCGTCCTCCCTGCGTACGGCGTTGGCCATGATGTACGCATTTCGTTGAATCCTCATCGAGCGGAACAGCTTCCACGCATGCCCCGGCGTGCTGTCCAAGAAGGTCTGTAAGTCCGCCCAACTGGCGAACCGCTCCAGCGCAACGGTTCGACCGTCGCGCCAGCGAAGCGCTCGCCGATTGGAGGCGTCGATTTCGTCGACGTAGGACTTCGAACCAACAGACGTCGCCGCCTTGGCAACTCCTTGGATCGCCTTCAATAGTGTTGGCGGCTTGGCTGTTTCGTCTGCTGTGTCACAGACGGTACTGGCATCCAGAGCGTGTGGATGCACGAGGACGAGTACCCGCCGGACGATCATTCCGCTCGCCTCGCGGCGCTGAATTCCGGCCAGTGCCGGTCGTGTAGGAGTGTTGTTGAGCACTCCCCCATCAACTGCGTAGCGGGAGGCGGGCTCCCCCGTCTTTGGCGTCCAGTTCGCGAACGCGGCCATGTCCGGTCGATCGGTGTGGCTGTTGTCGTTCACAGGGATGAATGTGGGCTCAAAGGCCACCGGGAATCCCGCGGATGCCCGCGCCGCGAGGGCCAACGCCTGCGCCGTGTCCTTGATCTTCTCCTCGCTGAACTGATCGACTCTCTCCTCATTGGAGTTTTCAGGACCCGGGAAGTTGAACAACCCCGCAAATTCTCCTTCGACGAGCCGGGTGCCCAGCTCGTCTCGAGATCGCTCGTTCCACGGTGTGAGCAAAGTCGTCGGTATGGTCAGGTCGATATCGCGTTGCGCGCGGATGTAGCCGTGCTCCGTCATCTGGCGGAATGCTTGCTGCAACAGGGGCAAAAAGTACTCGTCACCCTTCATCAGCGAGGGTGCACTTTTCTGGAATGGCTTTCGGAGCATGGCTTCGATCTGCGCGTCCTGCAGCCACAAAGGTTTGAGCATCGCGATGTCGCCGTTGACGTTTGCCTGGGCGACTGCCAGCGCGGCCGCGTTGATGCCACCGGCCGAGGTGCCCGTGATCACGTCGATCACTGGCGGGGTGTATCCCAACAAGTCGAGCAACGAGCGATACGGATGCGGACCCGAATCTGGGCGCTGGACTGCGACTGTGGGGTCCAGCGCGGGCACGGGATATGCCTTCGTGACCGAGTTCAGCTCCTGGGCGACACCGCCGATGTAGACGGCCAAGCTGACGCCGCCATTCATGGTGACGGCAAACCGGAGTTCCTGTTTGACAGCCGGGCTCTGAATCGGGGTTGCTTCTTGGGATGCCATCGCGAGATTCCCTTCACGGCTAACTCCACGAACGGAGCCGATACTGACATAAGTCAGGGCACCGGAGAGGCGCATTTGACGGCTAGCAAATACCTCAAGCCTGTAGTTCGAGCACATACTGCCCCGCATCGTGCACGACAGCGGGAGCATCTGTGGCGTTAGAACCCCGTGGCTAGCACGGTGTCATCGTGGATGGGCTGTGGGGGAACCAAAGCGAGCTATCGCCGGCCCAGCCGCCGACTCGCGTACTCGAATCGCTCCCGGCGTACACCGGCAGCTTCTCACCGACATCTACCAGCGAGAGTGCCGTGCCCCCAGTCGGACTCGAACCGACACTTGACGGATTTTAAGTCCGCTGCCTCTGCCAATTGGGCTATGGGGGCTTCGCAGGTCACGACGCATTTTTGGTGATGAAAGCCGGCGCACTGTAGCCAACACTGTAGCCAACACCCGCCAGTCGCGTCGGCCCGCGGCACAATAACGCCCCGCACGGCAAAATAGCAGAAGCCGAGCACATACCGCCCACGCCCAATAACCAGCCGCGCGCCGCTCAGCCGCGCGCTGCCCGGCCTCGACCGCGTGATGCCAAGGCGTGATCGCGTTCAGCTTCGCGAGCCTGTCGACCAGGTGAACGCTTCGGTGGGGCCAGCCGAGCGGTAGAAGGACCGCTTCGTTATCGACGATGGGAACCAGTTTCGCGTTTCGGTGACCTAACTCGGACCGACGCATCTCAGTGCCAATGCGTCCCGGGCCTCAATTCGACTCGATCGGCGCCAGTCACGCCGGCTCAATCATTACCTCACTGGGCACTTGTACTGGGTCCACGCGTAACCATGGTCGCGCCGAAATTCGACTCGATGGCATCCTTGTTCCCCGAGCAATAGCGCCCGAGTTCTGTGTCAGTTGAATGCCGTATTCCCCACGCCACATTCTGATATATAGG
>DATFCF010000119.1:0-3411 GCA_035253445.1 Mycobacterium sp. | reverse complement strand
GCTTCACGCCGATGAACGCCAGCAGGATGGCCAGGCCGTAGGACAGGTAGACCAGCCGCTGCAGGAGGTCGCCGATCAGGAAGTAGAGCTGGCGCAGACCCATCAGCGCGAAGACGTTGGCCGTGAACACCAGGTACGGCTCCTGGGTCAGGCCGTAGATCGCGGGAATGGAGTCCAGCGCGAAGAGCAGATCGGTGGTGCCGAGCGCCACGATGACGAGGAACATCGGAGTCATCAGCCGCTTGCCGTTGTCCTTGATCCACAGCTTCAGGCCGCCGTCCCACTTGTCCGTGAGGCTCATGTGCTGCCGTGCAAAACGCACCACGAAGTTCTCGGCGTCGTCATCGTGATCGGTGTCGCGGACGAGGTTGAACGCGGTGTAGACCAGGAACGCACCGAAGGCGTAGAAGATCCATGAGAACTGGTTGATCGCCACCGCGCCAAGCGCAATGAAGATGCCGCGGAAGATCAACGCCAAGATGATGCCGACCAGCAGCGCCTGCTGTTGGTACTTCTTCGGCACGTTGAAGCTGGCCATGATGATCAAGAAGATGAACAGGTTGTCCACCGACAGGCTGTACTCGGTGAGCCAGCCGGCGAAGAACTCCACTCCGAACTGGCTGCCGTGGAAAAACCACACCCACAGCCCGAACGCCACCGCGAGTCCGATGTAGATCGTCAGGTAGGTAGCCGTCTCGCGTCTCGACGGTTCGTGCGGCCGGCGCCCGATCACCACGACGTCGAACAGCAGCACAGCGATCGTCACGCCCAGCGTGATGATCCACTCGAGTTGAGAAACGTTCACAAGGCCTCCGGTCGTCGAACAACGCCGGAGGTCTCTTCCACCGACGCGTCGCTACGTGGTCGGCCCGCAGTACCGGTCGTCCGATGACGGCCGACGTGATGACGACACCGCGGCGAAGGAATACTCCCCTCCGCGGCCAATTGTGCCAGCCGGGTCAGGCCAGGCGAAATCGGGGCGAAGCGCTCGCGGGTGTTGGCGCAATTGTGATCACACATCGAGTGCGGCGCCGACGGGCGCACCGCCGCGCTTAGTAGTTTTATAGTCGTGGCTCCACAGATACCCGCACAGTATGTGCTTTCCTCGTTTGCTCCCGAGCCACGCACGCTCATCGACATCCTCTTCGACACCGCCTGCCGTCACCCCGACTCGCCCGCGCTCGACGACGGCGAGGTTCAGCTCACCTATGCCGAGCTGGTCGCCGATATCCAGGAGAGCGTCGAGTGGCTGGCCGCCCGCGGCATCGGCCGCGGTGACCGCATCGGCATCCGGATGGCGTCGGGGAGTTACGCGCTGTACGTGGCGATCCTCGCGACGCTGGCCACCGGCGCCGCGTATGTGCCGGTCGACGCCGACGATCCCGCCGAGCGCGCCGAGCTGGTGTTCACCGAGGCCAACGTGGTTGCGGTCATCACCGATCAAGGTCTGGTCCGCGGGCCGGGATCGTCGCGCGGATGGCGCGCCGGCTCCCCGCTTGGCCGCGACGACGCGTGGATCATCTTCACCTCCGGATCCACCGGCACCCCGAAGGGCGTAGCGGTCACGCATCGCAGCGCGGCCGCTTTCGTCGATGCCGAAGCGCAGATGTTCTTGCGGGACAACCCGATTGGGCCCGGCGACCGGGTGCTGGCCGGGTTGTCGGTCGCCTTCGACGCGTCGTGCGAGGAGATGTGGCTGGCCTGGCGACACGGGGCTTGCCTGGTTCCGGCGCCGCGCTCGCTGGTGCGCAGCGGCATGGACCTGGGGCCATGGCTGGTGTCGCGGGACATCACCGTGGTGTCGACGGTGCCGACGCTGGCGGCGTTGTGGCCCGCCGAGGCACTGGAGGCCGTGCGACTACTGATCTTCGGCGGCGAGGCCTGCCCGCCGGAGTTGGCCGAGCGGCTGGCGGTCGAGGGCCGCGAGGTGTGGAACACCTACGGCCCGACGGAGGCCACCGTCGTGGCGTGCGCGGCGAAGCTTGACGGGCGAGGACCGGTGAGCATCGGACTGCCGCTGCCCGGCTGGGATCTGGCGGTGGTCGACAAGGACGGCAACCCGGTGAGCGCGAGCGAGGTGGGCGAGCTCGTGATCGGCGGGGTGGGGTTGGCCCGCTACCTGGATCCGGACAAGGACGCCGAGAAGTACGCGCCGATGCCGACGCTTGAGTGGTCGCGCGCCTACCGCAGCGGCGATCTGGTGCGGTTGGAAGCCGACGGCCTGTACTTCGTCGGCCGGGCCGACGACCAGGTCAAGGTCGGTGGGCGCCGGATCGAGCTTGGCGAGGTGGATTCCGCACTGGTGCACCTACCGGGCGTCAGCGGCGGCGCTGCCGCGGTGCGCAGGACCGCCAGCGGCACACCCCTGCTCGTCGGATACATCGCCAGTACCGACCCGTCGTTCGATCTGGCGAAGGCACGCGCGACTCTGGCCGAGGCGCTGCCTGCCGCGCTGGTGCCGCGGCTGGTGCTCGTCGACGAGTTGCCCACGCGGACCTCCGGCAAGGTGGACCGCGACGCGCTGCCATGGCCGGTCGCCGGCGACACCAACGAGGACGCTGCCGAGCTGGGCGGGACGACGGGCTGGCTGGCCGGGCTGTGGCGCGATGTGCTTGGCGCGCCGGTCGACGGTCCGGAGGCCGACTTCTTCGCGTTGGGCGGTGGTTCGCTGTCGGCGGCGCAGTTGGTCGCCGCGCTTCGGCAGCGGTATCCGCAGGTCACGGTGGCCGAGCTCTACGACCATCCCCGACTCGGATCGCTGGCGGGATTCCTCGACGAGCTCGACCCGCCGCCCAAAGTCGAGACCCGAGTGGTGAAACCGACACCGCGGCTGACGCAGCTGGTCCAGGTGGCCCTGTCGCTGCCGCTGGCCACGCTCACCGGCCTGCAGTGGGTGGTGTGGCTGGCGCTGGCCAACAACGTCGCGGCCACGCTGGATCTGGTGCCGTGGGCGGTGACCGTCGGGTGGTGGTGGATCGCCGGTGGTTTCGTCCTATTCGTCAGCCCGTTGGGCCGGATGGCCATCGCGGTGCTGGGCGCGCGGCTGCTGTTGTCCGGGTTGGAGCCGGGCACCTACCGGCGCGGCGGGACGGTCCACCTACGGGTGTGGGCCGCCGAACGGCTCGCCGAGGCCAGCGGCGCGGAGAACCTGGCCGGGGCGCCGTGGCTGGTGTACTACGCCCGCGCACTCGGCAACAAGGTGGGCAAGGGCGTCGACCTGCACTCGGCCCCGCCGGTGACCGGAATGGCCAAACTCGGGCACCGCTGTTCGATCGAGCCGGAGGTCGACCTGTCCGGGCACTGGATCGACGGCGACCAATTCCACGTCGGCCGCATCGCCGTCGGCAACGACGCCACCATCGGTGCCCGCACCACGCTGCTTCCAGGAGCCGTCATTGGAAAGAACGCCGA
>DATFCF010000118.1:0-2546 GCA_035253445.1 Mycobacterium sp. | reverse complement strand
CGAACGGTGTCGCGGTCACCTTGCCCTGCCCTATCCCCTCTTCCACCCGCAGCGCCGCCGTGTCGGCGACGGGCACGCTTCCGGTGACCGTCGTCATGCCGGGAGCGGTGTAATCGATCCCAAGACCGAGCGCAGCGGCCGCTTTCGTCAGGCCGTCGGGCGGCAGATTGACCGCCAGCCGCCCCATCGTGGTGTTGCAGGACCGCGCGAACGCCGTGTGCAGCGGCACCTGGCCCAGGTCGAAATTGTCGTCGTTGGGGATCTGGCGGCCCTCGATGTTCTCCGTGCCCGGGCAGGGCAGGACGCTGTCGGGCGTCACCTGGCCGGCCTGCAGAGCGGCCGAGACCGTCACCGTCTTGAACGTCGACCCGGGCGGGTACAGGCCCGTCAGCGCGATCGGGCCCTGCGCATCGGCGGCGGCGTTCTGCGCGACGGCCAGCACATCGCCCGTCGACGGCGCAATCGCGACGATCGCCGCCGGAGTCGGAAACGCGGCTAGTGCATTTTTCCCTGCCCGCAGCATGCCGCTGTCGAGTGTGCTCGCGATGTCGCCGACGGGTTTCGGGTCCTGCCCGCCGACGCGTTTGAGGCCGGCGGCGGTCTGCGCGTTCACGGCCCAGCCGGCGGCGTCGTCGGTGCGCTGCTGCCAGAGGTCCGAGAGCCCGGACAGCGTCGGCGAGGTGAGGGTCTTATCGGTGGCCAGCAGCCTGGTCTGCGGCGCCAGCGTGACGTTCGGCAGCGCCGACAGCGCCGCCTCGATCGGCGCCAGGTCGTCGGGGCGCAGGGTGACCGCAGTGACCGGCTGGCCACCCGCAGCGCTCAGATCCGACTGCAACGAGTCCGCGGTGACACCTGGGGCCAGCGGGTTCACCAGGGCCGCAACGGCATTCAGGTCAGCGCCCGGTGAAACGTTGACCAGCGTAACCACGTGCTGGGTCAGCAGTTCCTCGCCGGTGCGGTCCAGCACTCTGGCGGCCGGTTCCGGGGCGAGCGTGCTGTACGACAGCGGGCCGGCGTCCAGACCGGGCGCGACGGTCGCCGGATTCCACGTGATCTTCCAGTTGTCCCCGTCCGCGATGGCGTTGCCGCTGGTGGCGTAGGGCCACTGGTTACGGCCGCCCTGGAACTTCCACGTCGCATCGAGGGTGAAGGTCGCGGCGTTGTCCTTGCGCTCGACCGAACCAACCTCGAAATGCACGTCCTTGCCGAGGCTGTCGAACAACTTGCCGACGGTGTCCGACGCTTTCGCCGGATCGGACGTGACGGCGGCGGCCGCCGACGCGTCACCGCGGCTGAGTGCTTCGGCGAAGCTCTGCACCGTGGTGTTCAGCCGGTCTTCGGTATCTGAGCAACCAGCGAGCACCAGGACGAGCGTCGCGAACAGCGCGAACAGCGAACGTGAAGCTATTGCGCTATTTCGCAACGATTTTCGCAGTGGGTTCACGCTCGACGAGGCTACGCGCGCGCCGGGCGGATCTCCCTTGGCAATGCGAATACCAGCGTCTCGTTGGCCGTGGTCACCGGCTGCACCACGTCGTAGCCGTAATCGGCGAGCCTTTCGAGCACACCGCGCACCAAAATCTCGGGCACCGATGCGCCGGACGTGACACCGACCGTCGTCACCCCCGAAAGCCATGCGGGGTCGATGTCGTCGGCGTAGTCCACCAGGTAGGCGCTCCGAGAGCCTGCCCCTAACGCCACCTCGACCAGCCGCACCGAGTTCGACGAGTTGCGTGACCCCACGACGATCACCAGCTCGCACTCCGGCGCCATGGCCTTGACCGCGACCTGGCGGTTCTGCGTCGCGTAGCAGATGTCGTCGCTCGGCGGATCCTGCAGCGTCGGGAACTTCTCGCGCAGCCGCCGCACCGTCTCCATCGTCTCGTCGACGCTCAGCGTGGTCTGCGACAGCCAGATCACCTTGTTCTCGTCGCGGACGGTGACCTTCTCGACCGCATCCGGCCCGTCGACCAGCTGCACGTGGTCGGGCGCCTCCCCCGCGGTACCGACGACTTCCTCGTGGCCCTCGTGGCCGATCAGCAGGATGTCGTAGTCGTCGCGGGCAAACCGCTTGGCCTCGTTGTGCACCTTGGTGACCAGCGGACAGGTGGCGTCGATGACCTGCAGTTTGCGTTCGGCGGCGGTGACGTGGACGGTCGGCGCGACGCCGTGGGCGGAAAACACCACGATCGCACCCTCGGGCACCTGGTCGGTCTCGTCGACGAACACCGCACCGGCCTTGGCCAGCGTGTCGACCACGTGCCGGTTGTGCACGATCTCGTGGCGTACGTAGACGGGGGCGCCGTGTTTCTCCAGCGCGCGCTCCACCGTTTCGACGGCCCGGTCGACGCCGGCGCAGTACCCTCGCGGCTCGGCGAGCAGCACCCGCTTGCCGGTAACGCCACCGGTGACCGAGCTCGTGGCGCCCGGAATCCCCATGTTGATTGTCGGCGGCATGGCTTCCAGGGTACGGGCCTACAACGCGTAGCAGCCAGCCGTAGGCTGAACGCCATGGCAACTGCACCGTACGGGGTCCGTCTGCTGGT
>DATFCF010000117.1:0-3198 GCA_035253445.1 Mycobacterium sp. | reverse complement strand
TCCGGGCGGCGTCCACCGAGTTGGTCGGACTCGGCCCGCGCCCGTTCCTGCCAGGCCGGGTGCTTGGCGAGGAAGTAGGCGGCAGCGGTGGTGGTGATGGTCGATGTGTCGTGGGCCGCCATCATCAAGAAGATCATGTGGGCCACGATGTCGCTGTCGCTGAACCGCTGCCCGTCTTCGTCTTCGGAGTGGCACAGCACGCTGAGCATGTCGGTGCCAGTGCCGCTGCGCTTCTCGGCGACGCGTTCCGAGAAGTAGTCCTCGAGGGTCTTGCGGGCCTCGATGCCGCGCCACCAGGTCAGGGGGCGGACCGGTTTGCGCACGATTGCGTTACCGGCGCGCGTGGTCGTGGTGAAGGCCTGGTTGATGGTGGTGATCAGCGCGCGATCGGTACCGGGTTCGTGGCCCATGAACACCACCGACGCGATGTCGAGGGTGAGCTCCTTGGCGGCGGGATGGAACAGGAACCTCGGATCATTGGCCACCCAGTCGTTGGCCAGCACCTGCGTCGCCACAGAGTCGATATGTCTGACATAGCCCGACAGCCGGGTGCGGGTGAAGGCTTCTTGCATGATGCGGCGGTGGAACATGTGTTCGTCGAAGTCGAGCAACATCAGACCGCGATCGAAGAAGGGCCCGATGACCGGATCCCATGCGCGCTGTGAGAACTCCTTGTTGCGGTTGGAGAACACGGCCTGCGTCGCGTCGGGACCCAATGCCAGCACCGACGACAGCGCGGGCGTCTGCTGGTAATGAATCGGGCCGTACTTGCGGTACACCTCGAGGGCGAAGTCGGGCCCACCGCGGAAGAACTCGATCATGTGGCCGATGATCGGCAGCCCCGAATCACCCATCACCGGCTTGAGGCCACTGCCTGCCGGCGGTTCGGCCAGCACGAACTGGTCCCACTGCCGTTCCTTCAGGCGCTTTTCGGCGACGCCCATGCCCGGGATCGTGACGGGGGTCGGCTTCAACCGCCGTTTGGCCTGATCGAGCAGGTAATCGGTGGTGCTGATCGTCGCCATGCAATGCTCCTCAGCGAAAAGACTGTGGCCGTTGTCACTCCGGATCTTCATCCTGGATGGCAGACTTGACGCATGTCAAGTTTGGGATCCGGCGGGGCGCGATGCGAAGGTCTACGGCGATGACCGCCCAACCAGCCCCTGAGGTTCGCCGCAGCCGCGGAGACCGTCAGCGCGACGCCATCATCACCGCGGTCCGCGAGTTGCTGCAGGAGCGCTCGTTCGCGGACCTCTCCGTCAGCACCATCAGCGAGCGTGCTGGCGTCGCCCGGTCCGGCTTCTACTTCTACTTCGACTCGAAGTACGCGGTGCTCGCGGTGATCCTGGCCGACGCAAGCGAGCTGCTCGACATGCTGACCCACGGCTTCGCGCCGCGCGAGCCGGGAGAGACACCGACCGCATTCGCCAAGCGGATGGTCGGCAACGCCGCCGCGGTCTATGCGACCAACGACCCGATCTTGCGGGCCTGCGCGGTGGCCCGGAACACCGATGCGCAGATCCGGGAGATGATGGACGACTTCGCCGACGGCGTCATCGACAAGATCGTCGGTCTCGTCGCACAGGACGCTGAAGCCCGGCCCATTTCCGATGACCTGCCCGCGCTAGTGCGGACACTGGCGGCAACGACCACGATGACGCTCACCCATGACAGCGCGTTCGTCGGCCGCGGTCAGGATCCGGCTCGCGCCGTCGAGATGGTCGAGCGGCTGTGGCTCTACGGATTATGGGGCGGAGCTGACGTTCGAGACGAGTAGGTAGTGTCACCCCATGGCGCAGGGGAGCGGCTTTGAGGGTAAGCGTTGTTTACTCACCGGAGCCGCCAGCGGCATCGGGCGAGCGACCGCGCTGAAGCTGGCCGCCGAGGGTGCCGAGCTCTACCTCACCGACCGCGACGCAGAAGGTTTGGAGAAGACGGTCGCCGACGCCCGCGCGCTGGGTGCGCAGGTGCCCGAATATCGCGTCCTCGACATCTCCGATTACGACGACGTGGCCGCCTTCGCCGAGCACATCCACGCCAACCATCGGGCGATGGATGTGGTGATGAACATCGCCGGGGTATCGGCGTGGGGGACGGTCGACCAGCTCACCCATCAGCACTGGAAGTCGATGGTCGATATCAACCTGATGGGGCCGATCCACGTCATCGAGACGTTCGTGCCGCCCATGCTGGCCGCCCGTAACGGCGGGCATCTGGTCAACGTGTCGTCGGCTGCCGGGTTGGTGGCGTTGCCGTGGCACGCGGCCTACAGCGCGAGCAAGTACGGTCTGCGCGGGCTGAGCGAGGTGCTGCGCTTCGACCTGGCCCGGTACGGCATCGGAGTGTCGGTGGTGGCGCCCGGCGCGGTGAAAACGCCTCTGGTGCAGACGGTTCAGATCGCCGGCGTGGACCGTGACGATCCCCGGGTGAAGAAGTGGACCGACCGCTTCAGCGGACACGCTGTCTCGCCCGAGCACGTCGCCGACAAGATACTGCGCGGGGTGCGCCGCAACCGGTTCTTGATTTACACCTCGCAGGACATCCGGGCGCTGTATACGTTCAAACGCGTTGCGTGGTGGCCGTATAGCGTCGCGATGCGACAGGTCAACGTGCTCTTCGCCCGTGCGTTGCGTGGTGGGGCTGATACCCGCCGAAACTGAGCCCATGCACGAAGATCCGGCGAAATCTCGCGCATAGGTTCAGATTCGTGGTCAGTAGCCGCCCTCGGGCGGCGCCAACTCCAGCCGCACGCCGAGCAGCCGGATGGGGCGGTCGAGTTCGAACTGGCCGAGCAGATCCAGTGCCGTCGGCGTGATGATCTCCGCATCGATGCTTGGAGACGGCAATTTGCGGATCTTTGTCCGGGTATAGAAGGTGTTCGTGCGCATGGTCACCGCGACCCTGGTGGCCACGCGACCTTCTGACACGATTTCGGTCAGGGTCTGTTTCGCGAGATCGACGACGGCCGAGTCGATTTCGCTGCGGTCGGTCAGGTCGCGGGGGAAAGTGATGACATGGCTGCGTGACCGCGGTACCCAGGGTTGGGAGCTGACATTGGCGTCGCCGCCGCCCTTGGCCAATAGCAGAATCCAGAGTCCGGTCGTCGGGCCGAAGGTCGACGTGAGCAGCGTGGCGTCGGTCGCGGCGAGGTCGGCAACCGTGGTAATGCCCATTCCCGCAAGCTTTTTCGCCGTCTTC
>DATFCF010000116.1:0-7557 GCA_035253445.1 Mycobacterium sp. | reverse complement strand
CCGGCGCAGAAGGCACGGCCGGCGCCGGTGAGGACGCCGACCCTTAGGGTCGGGTCCGACGCCAAGTCTTCCAATGCGGCGCCGACGGCGGTCGAGACCGCCGAATTCACCGCGTTCATCGCCTCGGGGCGATTGAGGGTGATCACCGCGACCGCGCCGTCACGGTGGAATAGGACGAGATCGTCGCGGGAAGACTCGGTCACCGGACTTCTCCAATCGGGCGGCTGGCGGCTGGGGGTGGTCGCTACGGCGATGCGATGACGTTGGCGACCGGTGGGGGCAGAACGCGGATTAGGACGTCGGGTCAGATCGGTTCCGACCGCGCCGGGCAGGCTCGCGAAGCTCAGTGTCGCCATCAGATGGAGATCCCGCCGTCCACCGGCAGCACGACGCCGGTAATGTAGCCCGCTTCTCGCGAGGCGAGAAATCCGACGGCCGAGCACATTTCAGCCGGTTCACCGAATCGTCCCAGTGGAATGGCCGCCGCCAGTTCGGCTTTCTTGCTGTCGGGGATGGAGTCGACCATACGGGTCTCGGCGTTGGGTGAGATCGCGTTGACGGTCACGCCGAAGCGGGCTAGTTCCTTGGCGGCGGTCTTGGTGAAACCAATGATCCCGGCCTTGGCGGTGGCGTAGTTGGCTTGGCCGGTGTTGCCGCGCAGCCCCGTGTAGGAGGTGACGTTGATGACGCGGCCGAATTCCTGTGCGCGAAACTGTGGCACGCAGGCGCGGGTTAACCGGAAGGTCCCGCCGGCGTGAATCGCCAGAACCTGCTCCCAATCGTCGTCGGTGAGCTTCCAGAGCACCTTGTCGCGCAGGATGCCAGCGTTGTTGACCAATACGTCGACGCGTCCGGTCGTGGCGACGACACCGCTGACCGCTGCGTCGACGGCGGTGCTGCTACTGACGTCTGCGTGCACCGACAACGCGCTGATGCTCTCGGCGGCCGTGGCGAGCTCGTTGGCGTCGAAGTCGATCAACGCCACGGTCGCTCCCGCCGTAGCGAAGAACCGGCCGAGTTCCAGGCCGATGCCGCGGGCACCACCGGTGACAATGACCGTCTGTCCGGTGAAGTCGAATGAAAGATTCTGCACAACGGGTCCTTTCGCGTGTGCGAGTCACATCAGAGCAGTTCGAGGATCGTGGCGTTGGCTTGCCCGCCGCCCTCACACATGGTTTGTAGGCCGTAGCGGATCCCGTTGGCGCGCATGTGATGCAGCATCGTGGTCATCAACCGCGCCCCGGATCCGCCCAGAGGGTGCCCAAGCGCGATGGCGCCGCCGCGCGGGTTGACCGTGGCCAAGTTCACGTCGAACTCGGTTGCCCACGCCAGCACCACCGACGCGAAGGCTTCGTTGACTTCGAACACCCCGATGTCCTCGATGGTCAGTCCCGAGCGCTGAAGGGCCTTGTGCGTGGCGGGGATAGGCCCGGTGAGCATCGGCATCGGTGCCGATCCCGCCACGACCGCGGTGTGAATGCGCGCCAGCGGCGTCAGGCCGTGCCGGTGTGCAGCGTCACTGGTCATCATCAGTAGAGCAGCCGATCCGTCGGAGATCTGTGACGAGTTGGCCGCGGTGATGGTGCCGCCGTCGCGGAATGCCGGCCGCAGTGCGGCCAGAGTCTCCAGCGTTCCGCCGCGCCGTATTCCCTCGTCATTGCCGACGATCGTTCCGTCGGCGTCGATGACCACGATCTCCTCGGCAAACAGGCCCGAATCGGTTGCCGCAGCGGCACGTTCGTGGGATCTCAATGCGAACTCGTCCAAGTGTCGCCTGGACAACGCCCACGTCTCGGCGATCATCTCGGCTCCGATGCCCTGATTGGGAAACTCCGGCCCGTACCGCGCGAGGTACCGCTGACCAAGCGGGTTCCCCGATGCCTGAGCCGATCCCATCGGGACTCGCGACATGCTCTCCACTCCCCCGGCGACCACTACGTCGTACTGTCCGGCGATCAGCCCGGCTGCCGCGAAGTGCACGGCCTGCTGGGAGGAGCCGCACTGCCGATCCACGGTGGTGCCAGGTACCGACTCGGGCCACCCGGCCGAGAGCACCGCGGTGCGGGCAATGTCGAACGTCTGCTCCCCGACCTGGCTGACACATCCCCAGACCACGTCGTCGACCGCAGATGGGTCGAGGGTGGTGCGCTCGGCGAGCGTCTCGAGCACGTGCGCCGACAAGTCGGCGGGATGGATCGCCGACAAGCCACCGCCACGCTTGCCCACCGCCGTGCGGACAGCACCCACGATTACTGCATCGCTCACGGCAGGACGCTCCTTGTCATGGTTGACCGGCGATCGTCGAAGCCCGATCGCTGCTGGGGGCCAGGGTCGCAAGCACTGTGCTGTCTCTCGCAGGTCGACCGTGAACGCCGCGCACTCACTGCGCTGGCGGCGTCGTGGGCGTGGCGCCGTGCCACAAGGGCCACCGCGGTGGTGACCAGGAGCCGACGTCCTCAACGACCCAGGCTTCGCGCCCGAGCAGGAACGGGAACTCGTCGTTGATTCCGCCCTGGCGGTATGCCAGGCCGGTGTGACACGCCCCGCAGGCCTGCACGCCCACGACCACTTCCGCGGGTCCGGGGTCGGCGACGGTGATCGCGAGGATCTCCACCGGGGCGCCCTTGCCGCGCGCTACGACGCCTCGGACCTGTTGCGGCATGGACGAACTCCTTGTTAGATGTATGACTTGACGCGGACGCGCTTCGTGAGCGATGCCCGCGGCTTTCGTCCCTCACTGTCGCCGCACACCCTGCTCACGGCTATCCCCCGGACGCGGGCACATCCACTTTGCGCAAGCAGGTCGCCCAGCAGTCGGTCGCATGGCGAGTCGCGTGCATGCGGGCGCACTCGCGGGCAGTCGCGTTCGTGGAACATCACTTTGGCTCGAAGCCGCTGATCATCCAGCGGCCGTCGCGGTCGTCCAGACTGACTTGGACGGCCGATGCCGTGGAGCTGGGAGGGTCGTTGGCCAGGACGATGGTCTGGTTGACGTAGACGAGGACTTCGGCGAGTAGCAGGGCCGCTGCCGGCAGCACAGCCACGGCGAGCAAATCGGACCCATCGCGACGGGTAGCACGGATCGGCCTCGGCCGGCGTCAGGAACGAGGTGCTCGCCGGCGGGTCGTCATGTGTCACCGGCGTCCGAGGTGTGGTGTCCTCGCCGAGGAGTTTGGTTGTTGGGATTCGCTGCTTCACGAGACGAACTCCACGTTGGCGACCTTGACGCCGTGGTCTCCCTGTTGCACGGTCATGCGCATCCTCCAGGCCCTCGGTGGGTCGTCGGGACCACCGCGCTAGCCGTTTTGACGCTGACGGCCACCAATACCTGTGCGCCGTGTTCCGTCGAGGACTCCAGGGCAACGGCGGTGACGGAGCCCGTGGACTTCGATTGGGCCTGCTTGACGACCTCGATGAAAGGTTGGGCGCGCTGGGAGAAGTCGTCGTAGAACTGGCCGGTTGCCGAGTCCAGGATCCGCTTGACGTCGGCGTCGACTTGGTTGAAGTCGATGGTGGTCAGGTTGATCGCGGTCTGGCGGGCTGCTTGCAGGAATACCTCGTGCCGGGGGGTCGGTGCCGGGGTCGGTGTCGATGTGCAGAACCCTTGTGCAGGGCCATGATTCATGGTCTTTTCGACGGCGCCAGCATGTCCTGCCAGGTCTGTGCAGGCTGAGCGTCTTGGGCCAGGTTGGTTTGGGTGTAGGTCCGTCCGTCGGGTCCGACGTAGCTGCCGGTACCGGGGTCATAGGTGGCCACGGCCAATGGCGGCGGTGCCGCGGGCTGTGGTGGTGCGGGCGTGGCTTGCGGTGTCGGGGCCGCTTGCCCCGACGGCAGTTGCGGCACGGGTTGACCCGACGACGTGGCGTTCGGATCGCCCTTCCAGTTGAAGCCGTCGTTGAGGGGTATGTAGTTTTCGTCGCTTTCGCACATCGTCACCGTGGGGGCGCGCTTGCCTGGTTGGGTCTCGCACGGCAGGTTGCGCGCCCCACGAACGTTGAACGGCCCGTCCTGGGGGGTGCGGCAATATAGCGCGCCATCGGGGCGCGACGGGTAGTCGGTGTCGCTGGGCGAGCGTTGTTGTTGGGCGGGAAGGAATCCCGTCGTGCATGGGGGTGGCAAGTTCAGGTTGAGGTTGAACGACAGGTAGATGCCTTTGAAGTCCTGTTTGGTGTTGCGCTGCGCCAGAGTCGCTCCCTGGACCAATTCGACTGCCGGAGGTAGCAAGACCAGGAGTTGTTCGATGTTGGGTTGATAGACCAGGGCTGCGTCGGACAGGCTGACGAGATTGCCCAATAGAAGGGGCACGCTGACGTTGAATCGATCTAGCAGCGCACGGGTTTCGTCGAAGGCACCCGCGCCGTCACGCAGGATGGTCTTGACCGAGCCGTCGTGTGTTTGCAGTTGTCCGGTGACCGCTGCGAGGTTGGCCGCCCAGGCTTGTATGGCGTCCGAGGAGTCGGTTTGGCTGTCCAGCACCGGCTTCGACTCGTCGACGAGAGTCGTCAGCGCGTCGAGATTCTTTCGCGAGTCAATGGCTAGCGTCGATGTTCCCTTGACGATCTTCGACAGTTCTGGCCCGAGCCCGCCGAAGGCGGTGTAGGCCTCGTCGATCGCCGTCTTCAGGTTGTCGTGCGGTATGGCCTGCAATCCGTTGTTGGTGGCGGTGAGTAGGGCATTGATGTCGGGGGGCACTTGCGTGCGGTCGAGGGGAATCACGTCACCGTCGCGAAGGGCAGGCCCGTTGCCGTTTCGGGGTATTAGTTCGACGAAGTTCTCTCCGATGGCGCTTTGGCTGTGCACCTGCGCGTCGAGGTTGGCGGGGATTTCGATGTTGGAGTCCAACGAGACCACGGCCGTGACGCCTGTGTCGGTTAGGCCGACGTCGAGGACGCGGCCGACTGTGGCGCCGCGGTAGGTGACGTTGCCGTTGGCGTAGAGGCCGGCCGATGTTGGTAGCTGCACCGATACGCGGTAGTGGCCCAAGCCGAACCACAGATTGGGTAGGTCCAAGAAGCGGAAGCCCATGATGGCGCCGGCAATCAGGGTGATGACCGCAAAGACGGTCAGTTGAAGTCGGACACGTCGGGTCAGATGCATGCTAGGGCCCCTGATCCCAGCGGTAGGGCGCCAGCAGTGGGTTGCTTACGGTGTAGGGGCTTGGCAGTTGTCCAATCGTTCGGCCCCATTGCATCTCCAGATTGGTGAGTTCGCCTTCGAATCGTGTTCCGGTGAGGAAGGAAGCGTCGAGTCGACTGAGCGTCAGGTCCAGCACGAGGGTGGCGTTGGCGAAGTCGCCGCGCCACCACTTCGTCAGCGTGTCCTTGGGGAAGGGATAGGTGCTCAGCAAGCCCAGCGAGCGAGTCAAGGCCGGCCCGGCGTTGGCCAGTGAAGCCAGCACCGGTCCCAAGTCGCGGAGTTCCTGCACGAGCGCCTGCTTGCTCTGGCGCACCGAGTCGGTGGCCAGTGCGCTGAACTTGCCGAGCTGGTCTACAGCTTGGGTGAGGTTGTCACGTTCGTTGTTCAGCACTGCCAGCGCATCGGGGATGGTGTCGAGGGCCTCGTCGACAACGGGGCGCTGCGCGGCGAACTTGCCGACCAATGCGTTGAGGCTGTCGGTGGCCGCGATGATGTCATCGGTTTGATCGTTGAGGTTGGCAGTGAAGACGGTGAGCTGTTCGAGCAGGCTTCGCACGTCATCTTCACGTCCCGACAGCGCCGTGCTGAGTGCCTTGGTGATGTCTTGTACCTGCCCCAGCCCGCCACCATTGAGCAGCATCGATGCTGCGGCCAGCGTTTGCTCCGTGGACGGGTAGGCACCCGCCGAGGGCAGGGGGATCATGGAGCCTTCGCGCAATTGGCCCTGCGGTGGGGCGTCGGCGGGTGCCGCCAGCTCGAGGTGCAGCGATCCCAGCAGACTTGTTTGGCCCAGCGTCACCGCGGCATTGGCGGGCAACTCGACGTCCCCGTTGAGCGTCATGGTGACCAGTGCGTGCCAGCCCTGCCGTTCGATCTTGGTGACGGTGCCGACGTTGACGTCGTTCACCCGGACCCGGGAGTTCTCCTGGATGTTGCCGGCGTCGGGCAGCTGCGCCTGAATGGTGAACGCCGCCGCGCCGTGCCCTTGCGTGCCCGGCAACGGCAGCGAGTTGAGTCCACGCCAACTGCATCCGGCCACTGATAGCGCGGCCAGCACCACGACGGTGCATCTGATCACCCAGCGGGTCGCTGCGCTCATCGCGGGGCTCCTGCGGTGGGCAGCATCATTCCTGGCAGACCCGCGCCGGGATCGGTTCGTTGTGTTTGCGGCAACGGTGACGCGCCGGTTTCGGCGGGTAACGGCGGTGACGCGGAATCGTTCGGCGGCGCTGCGGGAGCGTCTGACGCGGTGGGGTCGGCGGCAGCTGGCAATGCCGGCGCCGGCAGGACCTCCGGGGCGGGCACGTGATCGGGCCGCATCCAATCCTCGCTGTAGGTCACTTCGTTCGGGCGCGCGGAGGCGCCGACGATGGGGTTGAGGCCGATCGGCAAGAAGTTGTATTGTCGGTTCTTCACGATGGGGGCGAGATACTGCACGCAGAGCTTGGCTGATTGTTCGGCGTTCTGACGCGACGCTGCTTGGATCGCCCCACAGATGAAGGTGATGGGATCGCGAAAGTTGTTGACTGAGGCCGCACCTGAGATAGTGCCTTGCGCCGGCTGATAGACGTTGACGACATTCGCCAGTGCGGTAGGAGCGGCGTGTAGCACTTCCTTGATGTCGCCGAGGCTGTTGACCAACGTCGTCGAGATCGATGCCAGCTTGTCGGTGGACATGCCCAGTGAGTCGCGGTTATCGGCGATGAAAGTTTTCACGTCGGTGACGGCGGCTCCGAAGTCCTTGACCGCCTTGGCCACCTCGTCGGGATCGTTGGCCAACAAGGCGCTGGTCGCGGCGAGGTTTGTGTTGAGTTGCTCCATCAGGTCGGTGCTGTCATGCAGAGCTGAGACCAAGGTGGCCAAGTTCTTCACGCTGCTGAACGTGTCGTCGCTGTGGTCGGAAAGCGACGAAATCGCCTGAGAGAGTTTGATGATGGAGTCACGAATGTTGGGCGCTTGGCCGCGCAGGTTGTCCGCGACGGTGTTGACGAACTGTCCGAGTGTGCTCACCCCGTCTGGGCCGGTGGGCTGCAGGGTCTGGGTGAGTTTTTGGAGTTGGTCACGGAAGTCGTCCCACTCCACGGGCACTGCAGTGCGGTTCTGCGGGATGACCGCGTTGTCGGTCATGGCTGGCCCACCGCTGTAGGGCGGTGTCAGTTGGATGGACCGCGCCGTCACCAGGGTGGGCGAGAGAACCACGGCCTTCGCGTCGCGGGGAATCTTGTAGGCCGTGTCGACCCAGAAGCTGATCTTGACACGGTTTGGCTCGGGATCGATGGTGTCGACCTTGCCGACGGCCACTCCCCGAATGAGGACGTCGTCGCCGACGAACACCCCGTTGCTGTTGTCGAAGTACGCGGTGAGGTGTGTGCGCTTGGCGACCGTGGGTGCCGCGATGAGCACCACTGCCGCGCCGACGGC
>DATFCF010000115.1:0-6314 GCA_035253445.1 Mycobacterium sp. | reverse complement strand
CGCTGCCGGCTTGGACGAGGGCGCCGAAGAACGCCATCTCGAGCGCCGACACCGCGCGCGGGTCGGCGTCGGGACCGATGGCGGAGGTGACCCTGCGGTGGATCTGCGCGCCGATGCGGTCGCGCACGGCCTTGACCGCTGGATCGTTGCCCGACATGAGGGCGGTGGTGCAGGCCGCGGCGACCTCGGGTTCATCGGCGACCACGAGAGCCAGGGCGCGCAGCACGTTGTCGACCCGCGTGAGCACGGGGGAGTTCACATCAGTGAAGTACGGGACTTGTTTGATGAGGTCCAGGTACACCTCGCCGATCAGATGGTTCTTCGACGAGAAATATGTGTAAGCAGTCGCCGGGGCGACCTTGGCCCGAGCGGCGACCGCGCGCACCGTCAAATCGGCGTACGACGACTCGCGCAGCATCTCCACGCCCGCGGCGAGCACCTTGCGGAAGGTCTCTTCCTGTCTGCGGTTTCGCGGCGAGTCTGTGATGGCAACCACTGCATCGCTGGACACATGTCCAACGTATCTGACCGGGTCTGCGACAGGCAAGCCCGACGTACAAATAGGCAGGTGAAGCTGTTTCATGCGGCTCAATCCTTGCCTCGGTAGGCGAGTTGCGGCTATGGTTCGAATGAACTGAGTCGGACAGTTGTCCAGCACTGGGGAACGGGAGTTCGGATGGGTATCCTGGCCGATCGCGCGAGTCGACTACTCATCGACGGCGAACTCGTCACCGGTAGCGCTGGCACGTTCCAGACGGTCAATCCGGCCACCGAAGAGGTGCTCGGCGCCGCCGCCGACGCCAGTGCCGAGGACATGGGCCGGGCCATCGATGCGGCCCGCCGCGCCTTCGACGACACGGACTGGTCGACCAACACCGAGCTGCGGGTGTGCTGCATCCGCCAGCTGCAGGAGGTGCTGACCAAACACGTCGAGGACCTTCGCGAGATCACCATCTCGGAAGTGGGCGCGCCGGTGATGCTCACGGCCGCTGCGCAGCTGGAAGGCCCGATCGCCGATCTGTCCTTCTGCGCCGACACGGCCGAGTCGTACCAATGGATCACCGACGCAGGCATCGCGTCGCCGATGGGGATCAAGACCCACCGGACGATCGCAAGGGAAGCCGTCGGTGTCGTAGGGGCCGTCACACCGTGGAACTTCCCGCATCAGATCAACCTCGCCAAGATCGGCCCGGCGCTGGCGGCAGGAAACACCGTCGTCCTCAAACCGGCTCCGGACACCCCGTGGTGTGCGGCAGCGATCGGAGAGCTCATCGCCGAGCACACCGACCTGCCCGGTGGCGTGATCAACATCGTCACCTCGAGCGCTCATGGCGTCGGTGCTCAGCTGTCGAAAGACCCACGCGTGGATATGGTTTCGTTCACCGGTTCGACGGCGACCGGACGCGCCGTGATGGCCGACGCCGCCGCCACGCTCAAGAAGGTGTTCCTCGAACTCGGCGGCAAGTCGGCTTTCCTCGTCCTCGACGACACCGATCTCGCGGCGGCCTGCTCGATGTCGGCGTTCACCGCGGCGATGCACGCCGGGCAGGGATGTGCCATCACCACCCGGCTGGTGGTCCCTCGCGCCCGCTACGACGAAGCCGTCGAAGCCGCGGCGGCGACCATGGGCTCGATAAAACCGGGGGATCCCACGAATCCCGGAACCGTATGCGGGCCGCTGATTTCGGCCCGGCAACGCGACCGCGTGCAGGCCTACCTGGATTCGGCGATCGACGAAGGCGGCAAGTTCGCCTGCGGCGGAGGCCGTCCCGCCGACCCTGCCACCGGCTTCTACATCGAGCCGACGGTCATCGCGGGCCTGGACAACAACGCCAAGGTGGCCCGTGAGGAGATCTTCGGGCCGGTGCTGACGGTGATCGCCCATGACGGCGACGACGACGCGGTGCGCATCGCCAACGACTCGCCGTACGGGTTGTCGGGCACCGTGTTCGGCAGCGATCCCGACCGCGCCGCAGGCATCGCCGCACGGCTGCGCGTCGGCACGGTGAACGTCAACGGCGGCGTCTGGTACTCGGCCGATATGCCGTTCGGCGGATACAAGCAGTCCGGCATCGGCCGGGAGATGGGGCTGGCCGGTTTCGAGGAGTACCTGGAAACCAAAGCTATTGCCACGGGGGTTTGAATGGGGCCGAGTGGCCAGTTATGTCACGCGAACAACCGAAAAGCGTGCAATAACTGGCCACTCGGCACAACGGAAGGATGAATATGGGTCAGTTCGACCAGAAGGTCGCCATCGTCACCGGATCCGGTGGCGGCATCGGCCAGGCCTACGCCGAGGCACTGGCCCGCGAGGGTGCCGCGGTGGTGGTGGCCGATATCAACTCCGAGGGCGCCGACCGGGTGGCCAAGCAGATCGTCGCCGACGGGGGAACGGCGATCAGCGTGCCCGTCGACGTGTCCGACATCGACTCGGCCAAGGCGATGGCCGACCGCACGCTGGCCGAGTTCGGCGGCATCGACTACCTGGTCAACAACGCGGCGATCTTCGGCGGGATGAAGCTGGACCTGCTGCTGACCGTCGACTGGGACTATTACAAGAAGTTCATGAGCGTGAATCTCGATGGCGCGCTGGTGTGTACACGAGCCGTGTACCGCAAGATGGCCAAGCGAGGCGGCGGCGCGATCGTCAACCAATCCTCGACGGCCGCATGGATGTACGCGAACTTCTACGGTCTGGCCAAGGTGGGTGTCAACGGGCTGACTCAGCAGCTGTCGCGTGAGCTCGGCGGGATGAACATCCGGATCAACGCGATCGCGCCGGGGCCTATCGACACCGAGGCCAACCGGACCACCACGCCGCAGGAGATGGTCGCCGACATCGTGAAGGGGATTCCACTGTCACGCATGGGCGAACCAGAGGATCTGGTCGGCATGTGCCTGTTCCTGCTGTCGGATCAAGCGAAGTGGATCACGGGGCAGATCTTCAACGTCGACGGTGGACAGATCATCCGCTCATGAGCGAGCAGGTGAAGCTCGGCTACATCGGCCTCGGCAACATGGGCGCGCCGATGGCCAAGCGGTGGGTGGACTGGCCCGGTGGCGTAACGGTTTTCGACGTGCGTGCCGAAGCGATGACGCCGCTGGCCGAAGCGGGCGCGACTTTAGCGGACGACGTCTCTGATGTTGCCAAAGCCGACATCATCAGCGTCACGGTGCTCAACGACGAGCAGGTGCGTGAGGTGGTCGGCGAACTGGCCGCCAACGCGAAACCGGGCACCGTCATCGCGATCCACTCGACCATCAGCCCGGACACCGCCGTCGAACTGGCCGAACAGCTACGGCCGCAAAAGATTCACATCGTCGACGCACCGGTCAGTGGCGGCGGCGGAGCGGCCGAGAAGGGCGAGCTGGCGACGATGGTGGGCGCCGACCGCGAGGTGTACGAGCGGATCAAGCCGGCGTTCAAACAGTGGGCGTCCATGGTGGTCCACGCCGGCCCGCCCGGTGCGGGCACCCGAATGAAGCTGGCCCGCAACATGTTGACGTTCACCTCGTACGCCGCAGCCTGCGAGGCGATGAAGCTGGCCGAGCAGGCCGGGATCGACCTGCAGGCGCTGGGCCGGGTCGTGCGCCACACCGATGCCCAAAGCGGCGGTCCCGGCGCTGTGATCGTCCGGGAGAACACGGCGCCACTAGACCCCGACGATTTTCTCTACGGACCGCTGGGCCATGCCGCACAGCTCGGCGAGAAGGATCTGAGCCTGGCGCTCGCGCTCGGCCAGACCCTAGGCGTCGACCTGCCGCTGGCCGAGCTTGCGCTGAAGAATCTGGCCGACGGGCTCGGCGTTCCCCACACGAAGGAGTGACGATGGACGAACTACGCCGCAAGGGCCTCGCCAAGATGAATGAGGTCTACGCGTGGGACATGCCCAACATCGAAGGTGACGAGTACTTCGATCTGACCGTCGACCACCTCTTCGGCACGATCTGGTCCAGGCCGGGACTGTCGATGCGCGACAAGCGGATCATGACACTGTCGGTGGTCACCGCGCTCGGGCTGCAGGATCTGTGCGAGGTCCAGGTCAACGCAGCCCTGCAGAACGACGAGCTGACCGAGGACGAGCTGAAGGAGATGGCGGTCTTCCTCACCCACTACGTGGGTTTCCCGCTCGGTTCTGGCCTCAACGGCGTCGTCGGGCGCGTCAGCGCCAAACGCAAAAGGGCCGCGGAGAAGGGCAGCGGCCGCGATACGGCCGAAGAAAGGCGAACGAACGTCAACGACGCCGTCAAGATGCACACCGGTAAGACCCTCGATGACTAGATACGCCGGCCTTAAGCGGGAGGAGCTCGCAACGCTGCTCCCTGAGCTGCTGCTGATCGGTCAGATGATCGATCGGTCCGGAATGGCATGGTGCATCAGCAATTTCGGTCGCGAGGAGATGCTGCAGATCGCGATCGAGGAGTGGATGGGGGCCAGCCCTATCTACACCAGGCGGATGCAGAAGGCGCTGCGCTATGAGGGCGATGACGTCGTCACGATCTTCAAGGGCCTGCAGCTCGACATCGGCGCCCCACCGCAGTTCATGGATTTCCGCTACACCGTGCACGACCGCTGGCACGGCGAGTTCCACCTCGACCACTGCGGGGCACTACTCGACGTCGAGCCGATGGGCGAGGAGTATGTGCGCGGCATGTGCCACGACATCGAGGACCCGACGTTCGACGCCACCGCTGTGGCTACCAACCGGAGGGCGCAGATTCGCCCGATTCACCGGCCGCCGCGGGTGCCTGCCGACCGTCATCCGCATTGTGCGTGGACGGTGGTCATCGACGAGTCGTACCCGCCGGCGGAGGACCACCCCGCGCTGGACGTCGTGCGCCGAACCCGGGCGGCGAGAACAGAACTCGAGCCGATCGACGGCTCCGAAGAAGGCCAGTCCGAATACTCCGGCGAACTGGTCTCCGACTTCGACTTCGCCGCGTTCTCGCACTCGGCACTGGTGCGTATGGCCGACGAAGTGTGCCTGCAGATGCACCTGCTCAACCTGTCGTTCGTGCTCGCGGTGGGTAAGCGCGCAGGTACCAATGTCGAATTGGCCAAGGAGATCTGCACCAAACAGCTGATCGGACTCGCCGGTGTGGCCGCCGAACGTATCCACCGCGCGCTCTCACTGCCGGACGGTATCGAGGGCGCGATGAAGGTGCTCGAATTGCACCCGGTTTTCAACCCGAGCGCCTACGTGACCGCCGCGTTCGGCGCCGACGTGGTCGAGCTGCACCGGTCGCCGGCTCACGAGGACGGGGCGTGGATCTCTTTGGTGAGCCCTGCCGAGATCCGTCCGCTGCGGGCGATAGTCGCAGCCGTGGACCCGCACCTCGATGTCGAGGTCGCGGGGAGCGAGAACGACTGGACTGCGCGAGTATTCGAAACCGACACCGCGGCAAAGGAATTCCCGGAAGTCTCGGTCGCCAAGGTCAGCGGCGGCTCGACGTTCGTGTTCGAGCCGAGGAAATCGCTGCCGCTGACGGTCGTTTGACGATCGAAGCAGCCGTCTGCAACTGCTGGCCTTACGGGCTAGCCTGGGCGTCTGGCGACGACTGAGAAGCTTCGATTGTCAATCCAACCTGGAGAAGCGAGGATACGACCTCGGCTAGGTCGTGGCGCCATTCGTGATTGGTGACGTGCTCCACTTGGCCGGTTGAGTCTTCGGTGTAGGTTCCTGAGTCGTCATAGCTGCGGCTGCCGCCACCGCTGAGATAGTCGTCGCTGATGACCCAGGGCTCGAATGCCATGGCTCGGCGGAGATTTCGGCCGGGTCGGCCAGGGACCCCTCCACGTCGCACATCGTGGATCGGGCGTGGATGTCCGCCCGATCGTCCCAGTTCACTCGGTCGGCGGCGACGGCCTCGCAGTTCTGCAAAGCGGCTCCTCTCGAGGAGCATTTATGACCGTGGTTCGACCGCGGAGCCCACCCATCGGCGAAGATAGTCGCGCAGTTCCACGCCGCGCCGGGGCGGGCGTCCAGGGTCGATCACAAACGACTGAATGATCCGCAACAGATGCTCGGCCAGTTCATCGAGCTCGGAATTGGTGAAACCCAAACGCGTCCAGTCGACGTCGAATCGCCGCAGCATGGAGTTCGCGAATTTCACGGCGACATCGGAGGTGACCGATTCGGTGTGCGCGGTGGCCTTGCCGGGAACGATGAGCAGACCGATGTGCTTGTCCTTCGGCAACCATTCCAGTGCCGTGGCGATGCCCTCCGTGACGGCCTCGGCAGGATCGGTGATGCCGGCCAGGTGCTCGGCCATCCGGTCGAGGAAGTCCGTCGCCGCATGAACGGCGGCGGCCA
>DATFCF010000114.1:0-2350 GCA_035253445.1 Mycobacterium sp. | reverse complement strand
GGTCGAGCAGCTCGTCGAGCAGTTTCGCCTGGTTCACGCTGCGCGGGAACCCGTCGAGGATGAACCCGCGCGACCGCGTGTCGGGATGGTTGAGACGCTCACCGACGATCTCGATAGTCACCTCGTCGGGGACGAGGTCGCCGGCGTCGAGGTAGCCCTTGACCTTGCGGCCAAGCTCGGATTCCGAGCGGACAGCCGCGCGGAAGATGTCACCCGTCGACACGTGGGACACGACGTAGTGACGGGCGAGGCGCACGCACTGCGTGCCCTTGCCCGCACCTTGTTTGCCCAGCAGCACCAAACGAATGCCGGGAACCATTCAGGCCTCTACTTCAGGAAACCTTCGTAGTTGCGCATCGTGAGCTGGCTGTCGATCTGCTTCATCGTCTCGAGGGCGACGCCGACCGCGATGAGCAGCGTCGTACCGGCGAAGGGATATTGCGTCAGACCCCAGAACGACAGGAACAGCGATGGCAGGAGGGCGATGAACGCCAGGAACAACGCACCCGGCAAGGTGATGCGGGTGAGGATGCCCTGGAGGTGTCGCACCGTCGGGGGCCCGGGACGGATGCCCGGGATGTATCCGCCTTGCTTGCGGATGATGTCGGCCTGCTGCTCGGGGTTGAACGCGATCGACGTGTAGAAGTACGCAAAGCCGACGATCATCAACCCGTACAGACCCACGTAGATGAGGTCGGTCGGCGTGGCGAGGTGGTCGTTGATCCACTCCCGTACGCCCACCCACGGCACGACGTTGGACAGCAGCACCGGGAAGTACAGCACTGAGCTGGCGAAGATGATCGGGATGACGCCCGCCTGGTTGACCTTGAGCGGGATGTAGGTCGACTGGCCGCCGTACATGCGCCGCCCGACGATGCGCTTGGCGAACTGGACGGGGATCCGGCGCTGGCCCTGCTCGACGGTGACGATCGCCACCAGCAGGAACAACGTCAGCGCGATGACGATGGCGAACTTGAAGTTGCCGCCCTCGGCACGGATGGCCGCGCCGCCCGATGGCAGGCCGGACACCACGTTGGCGAAGATCAGGATCGACATGCCCTGACCGATGCCGCGCTGGGTGATGAGTTCGCCGAGCCACATGACCGTCGCAGTACCGGCGGTCATCGTCAGCACGATCAGCATGACGAGCGGCGCGTTGAAGTCGGGGATGAGGTCGAGGTTCGCCGAGTTGTTCGACAGGAAACCCTGGCCGCCGTTGTGGAACACGAACGCGAGACCGGTCGACTGCATGATCGCCAGCGCGACCGTCAGATACCGCGTCGTTTGCGTGATCTTGCGCTGCCCGACCGCACCCTGGTCGCGCCACTCCGCGAGCTTGGGGATCACCACCTCGAGGAGGTTGATGATGATCGAGCTGGTGATGTACGGCATGATCCCGAGCCCGAACACGGCGAAGCGCGTGAGCGCACCGCCGGAGAACAGGTTGAGGAAGCCGAGGACGCCGGACTTCTCCGCCGATTCCTTCAGCCGCTGCACCTGCTCGAAGTCGATGCCCGGAACGGGGACGTGTGACCCGATGCGGTACAGGATGATGATGAACAGCGTGAAGATGATCTTGTTCCGAAGGTCGGCGACCCGGAACATGTTGAGGAACTTCACGTCGGTCTTCTTACTCCCTGCTTAGCGGTTGGCGAACTGGTTGCCCTGGACGGGCGGGCGCCCGTTGCCGAACGGCATCGGGAGAAGCTCGACGCTACCGCCAGCCGCCTTGATGGCGGCTTCGGCCGTCTTGGAGACCGCATGCGCCTTGACCTGCAGCGCCTTGCCACCGAGCTCGCCCCGCCCGAGGACCTTGACCAGACCGTGCTTGTGCACCAGGCCCCGCTCGCGCAGCGTCTCGGGGGTGACGATGACGGTGTCCATCTGCGCCAGCGTGTCGAGGTTGATCACGTTGTACTCAACGCGGAACGGGTTGTTGAACCCCTTCAACTTCGGCAGGCGCTGCGCCAGCGGCAGCTGTCCACCCTCGAAGCCGAGGTGGACGGTGTTGCGCGCCTTCTGGCCCTTGGTGCCGCGACCGGCGGTCTTGCCGCCCTTGCCGCCGATGCCGCGGCCGACGCGCCGCTTGGCGCGGTTCGACCCCGGGGCGGGCTTCAGATCGTGGATCTTCATGACTAGGACTCTTCCTTGACTTCGATCAGGTGCGGGACCCGAGCGATCATGCCGCGCACGACTGGCGTGTCGGGCAGCGTATTGGTCTTGCCGATGCGGCCCAGACCAAGCGCCCGCAAGTTGCCGCGGTGCTTGGGCTTGGTGCCGATCGAAGACTTGACCTGGGTGATGACGAGGTTGGCCATTTACTCCTCACCCACCTTTGCCTTGGCTTGCT
>DATFCF010000113.1:0-3629 GCA_035253445.1 Mycobacterium sp. | reverse complement strand
TCGTCTGCGACGTCGCGATCGGCCAGAGCACGCTGGCGACACAGCGGGTCAAGGCCAACCTGTTCTACCGGGGCCTGCGGTTTCACCGGTTTCCGATGATCGGCGATTCGCTGTTCACCCGCACCGAGGTGGTCGGCCTGAGGCAGAACTCCGCCAAGCCGGGCCGCACGCCCACCGGCCTGGCGGCGCTCCGGATGACGACCGTCGACCAGATCGGCCGGCTGGTGCTCGACTTCTACCGCTGCGCGATGTTGCCGCTGCGCGACGGGGCCGCCGATACGGGGCGTGCCGACGATCTGTCCACGGTCGGCAGTGATCCCGCACCGACCCCCGACCCGACCGCGGACTGGGACGCCGACGCTTATCGCGAGAAGGTGCCCGGCTCCGGCTTCGACGCTGACCTCGCGGGTGCGGTGTTGCACAGCACCGCCGACGTGGTGAGCTCCGCCCCGGAGCTCGCTCGCTTGACGCTGAATATCGCTGCGACGCATCATGATTGGCGAGTCGGTGGTCAGCGGCTCGTGTACGGCGGCCACACCATCGGATTGGCGATGGCGCAGGCGACAAGGCTGCTGCCGAACCTCGTCACGCTGCTGGGCTGGGAGTCATGTGACCACACCGGCCCGGTGCACGAGGGCGACACCCTCTACAGCGAGTTGCACGTCGACGGTGCATCTCCGCTGTCGGACGGCCGAGGCGGTGTGCTCAATCTGCGCTCGCTCGTGTACGCGGTCGCAGGGGGCAGGAGCGAAGCGACTCGGGGGGCGCCCACTGGCGATCCGGACCGCCAGGTGCTGGACTGGCGGTTCACCGCGCTCCAGTTCTAGCGCGAGCAGACAGAGAATCGCATTACCGGAGGGGCAACCGCGCGATTCTGCGTCTGCTCGCCGGAAGAAAACGGGCCTGAGCACAATGGTCATGTGACGTCGTTGGTCATCCCCGTCGCCGTGCTGTCGCAGGCCCGGCAGGCGGCCGATGCGTTTCGCGCGCTCACCGGTGTCACTGTCGACGCAGAGGAAGTCATCGCCGGCCGTGCCACGCTGCTGGGGCTGACGCCGGCTGGCCGCATCTCGGCAGGCGGCGCGACCCGGTTGATGGCCAGCCGCGACGGGTGGTGCGCACTGACGCTCTCTCGCTCCGATGACGTCGACGCCGTCCCCGCCCTGGTGCAATCCGACACCGTCGGTGGCGACCCGTGGCGGACCGTACAGCGCTGGATGTCCGAGCACGACGCCGCCGACGTCACCGCCCGCGCGCGCCTACTCGGCCTGCCCGTCGCCGCCCTCGGCGAAACGCCCGCCGCCCCACCGCAGATCAGTCGACGGGGATCACCTGTTTCACCGCGCACCCTGTCCACTTTGTTGGTCGCCGACCTGTCCGCCATGTGGGCGGGTCCGCTGTGCGGGCAACTCCTGGCGCGAGCCGGCGCCACCGTCGTCAAGGTCGAGAGCCCGAATCGCCCTGACGGCACGCGGGCCGGTTCCGTCGAGTTCTTCGACTGGATGAATAGCGGAAAGCTCTCGTACGCCGCCGATTTCGACGAGCCCACCGCGCTGCGGCAGCTGCTCGAGGCCGCCGACGTGGTGATCGAGTCCTCGCGCCCCGCCGCGCTGGCTCGCCGCGGCATCGGGCCGGCCGACGTCGCACCGCGCGACGGTCGGGTCTGGCTGCGGATCACCGGCCACGGCACCCGCGGTGAGCGCGCCGACTGGGTGGCGTTCGGAGACGACGCCGCAGTGTCCGGCGGGTTGGTCCGCGGCGCGCCGGCCGACCCGGAGTTCTGCGGCGATGCCATCGCAGACCCGCTGACCGGTCTGCATGCCGCGCTGGCAGTCGCGCAGTCGCTGCACTGCGGCGGCGGTGAACTGATCGAGGTGTCGATGGCCGCCGTCGCCGCCGCCTACGCGAAGGCGCCCCTACAAGCCGAAACGCGATGTGCCGCAATGCCGAAGCCGCTTCCGTCCGCATCGCGGCTCGGTGCCGACAATGCCGCTGTCGACCGGCTGGTGGGCGAAAGACGGCTGGCTGCATGCTGATCCAACGTGCGGGGCTGCTCGACGGCACCACGACCGACATCCGGCTCGACGGGCGGATCAGTGAAGTCGCCGAGGGGCTCACCAGCCAACCCGGCGAGCAGGTGTTCGACGCCAGGGGCGCTACGGTGATCCCGGGCCTGCACGACCACCACGTCCACCTCTACTCGGCCGCCGCCGCACTGACGTCGACGCGGGTGGGCCCCGCCGAGGTGAACAACCGCGAGGACCTCGCCCGCGCGCTGGCCCACGCCGAGGTCCGCGGCGACGGCTGGATCAGGGCGGTGGGGTATCACGAAGCGGTCGCAGGCCCGCTGGATCGTGCGGTGCTCGACGAGCTGTCGCCGCCGGTGCCCGTGCGGGTTCAGCACCGCAGCGGCGTGCTGTGGACGCTGAACTCGGCAGGCCTTGCCCGCGTCGGATTGGCCGACCATCCCGACGGCCGCCTGCACAGCGCCGACCGCAGCTGGTCGGACACCTTGCAACGCAACGAAACCGGCCTTGCCGAGGTCAGCCGGCAGTTGTGCGGCTACGGCGTCACCGGCGTCACCGACGCGACCCCGGATCTCGACGTAGGTGACATCGTGAAATTGATCGAAGCGCACCGGCACGGCGAGCTGCGCCAGCGGGTGCACTGCCTGGCCCCCGGCAAGCGGATCCTGCACGACGCCGACCTCGACCTCGACGAGCTAATCGCTTTCATCACCGGGCGCCACGCCCAAGACGCGCCCGTAGCCGTGCACTGCGTGACCGCCGCGCAGCTCGTCGTCACGCTCTCGGCCCTGCAGGCGGCGGGCACTCACCCGCAGGATCGCATCGAACACGCCGCCGTGGTTCCCGACGACACGCTCGCGGACCTCGCTGCCCTGGGTGTCACCGTGGTGACGCAGCCCAACTTCGTCGCCGAGCGTGGCGATCAATATCTCACCGACATCGATGCCGACGAGCATCATGAGCTGTGGCGCCTGGCCTCACTGAAGAAAGCCGGTGTGCCGGTGGCGCTGTCGACCGATTTGCCGTTCGGCGAAGCCGATCCGTGGGCGGCGATGCGGGCGGCGGTCCGGCGCACCACCGCGACGGGCGCGGTGTTGGGCGCTGGCGAATGTGTCTCTGCGCGTGAGGCGTTGACGATGTTCCTCGGCATCGCCAGCCGGCCGGCGGAGGCCCGCACCGTCGCGCCCGGCCAGCCAGGCGACCTGGTGGTGCTGGCCGCGTCGCCGGCCGAGGCCCTCAACGAGCTCGACGCCGGGATGGTCTCTGCGACGGTGATCGCCGGTGAGGTCGTCCACGAACGTTAGGGCGGCCGTTTCACCTGACTGGGCTCGCGATTCTGGGTTCGCGGTTGACGTAGCGGGTTGACCTGTTGTTCTTCGGTTTTGGGTTGCGGGATCTGCGCACTAGCACCTCTTGGTTGATGATGGCGGCGACTTCTGGGTGCGGTTTGGGTGGCCGAGATTTGTCGTACCGGGGTGTGATGATGGGGTCATGTCCTCGACCGCATCCTCTGACACCGCGGCTCTGGTGAGCCCGTGTGAGCGTGCTGAGGTGTTGTTCGAGGAGTTGTCGGAGCTGTCGGGTCAGCGCAACGCGATTGAT
>DATFCF010000112.1:0-7300 GCA_035253445.1 Mycobacterium sp. | reverse complement strand
CACACCACGATCGGGCGGCGCAGCCAGCTCAGCCGGTCCTCGACCGCGGCCAGCTCGATGACGTAGACCGGCGCCCACACGAGATTGACCAGCGGCACCAAACAGCCGGCCCGCAGCGCCCACAGCGGCCGCGGGTCTTGGTGACCGCGATGAGCGAATGCCGCGGCCCGGCGGGCGATGAGCCAGTTCGTCAGCACCACCACGCTGGTCACCACGGTGAACATCGCGATCACGCTGATCGCGATGCCCAGCCAGGTCGCCGCGCCCGCCACCCAGGGGTTCAAGAGCACGGTCCGGTTGACGATCAACAACGCGTAGCGCACCACGTGGACAAGGGCCGCGATACCGAGCGCCGCCATCGTCACGATCAGGGTGGCCTGCACCATCGCAATAGAGGGGCCTTGGCGCGGTGCGGCGCGCTGTGGTTCGGCGGTGTCGAAGCGGTCGAAGAGTCCCCAGCGCGGAATCACCGAATAGCGCGGTGTCGGGCCCAAGGGGCGCTGTTGTCGGCGAGGCGGCGGAGCCATGCCCGGTCGCACCGCGATCCACCGATAGCCAGGTGGCAGTCGCGTGGTCCTGGATGGGGCGCCCAGCGGCGACGCGGAAGGCCGAGCGCTCCACTCCGAACCCGGCGAGGGACCGGATGGCGCCAGCAGGGTGCCGTTGCAGCGCGGGCACCAGGCCCGCCTGCGGTCGCGCACGTTCCACCGCGTTCCGCACGCAGAACACACCTGGATCATCCGACCAGCCTAGCGACGGATTCTCAGACGATGCCCACGCCGCCGTCGTCGGTGACGACGGATCGTCCTGCGGCGGCCCACGCCTGCATGCCGCCGGCGACATTTACCGGGGCATAGCCGTTGCGCGCCAGATACTGCGCCACCCGCTCTGACCGCCCGCCGAGATGACACACGACGAACAGCTGCGCGTCGCGGTCGATCTCGTCAAGGCGTGCCGGAATCTGGCCCATCGGGATGTGCTGGGCGCCGGGCGCATGACCGCGCTGCCACTCGTCGTCCTCACGCACGTCGAGCAGCACCACCGAGCTGTCGAACGCCACGGGAACGTCGGCGATCTGCGCTTGCCCAACCTCGACCTGGTCCATGCCTTCATGCTGACATCCCCCGGCGGCGATCACGAACCAACCGCGGAAGAAGGACAGCTTTCAGGTGGCGCCAAGCCGGCGCTCAGGTGGCGACAGCAATGACCGGCTATCCACAGTTTCCACAGCTTCATCCACAGGCCTTGATCGGCAGAAACCCCGATTGAGCCGGTCAATCTGTGCGGTCGCTGGAGATTACTGTGGATAACCTTGGGCCTGTTTCGGGCGCTGATCAACAGGTCGGATCGTCTCGAGCGAAATAAATTGCCACACTAAGCATTCGGCCGCCGGATCTGAAGCCACCAGCTGGTGTAGTCCCAACGGGTGACACCTGCCAAGCGAACGCGAATGGCGCGTTTTCGCGCCCGGCCCCATTCTTCGCGGTGATCGGCGACGTCTCCAGAGTCGTTCTGCCGGTTGCGATCACTTGGGTTTTCCCGGTGGTGAAGCGCTTCCTTCCGTTGGCTCCACGCCCTGACAGGTCGCCGGTGAATGCAGCGCGGAGGCCGATTTTCGCGTGGCGACGCCAAGGGGCTATGATCAGCGTCACACGAGGTGTTTGTGATCGATCTCACTGGGGGATTCACTGATAGTGCAGGTCAGGAGCGTTTGATGACGTCACCTTTGATGGGACCAGGGTCGGCTCTGCCGCCGTCTGGATGGCACTCCTCCGCGCACGTCTACACCCGCGGCCAGATGATGGCCTGTCTTCGGGCCGGTGTGATCGCGCTGGTGCTGTTGGGCATTCTCGCGCTGATCGTTTTGTTCTGATTAGACGCTAAAGAGCCGCCGGCAGTTTGACCGGCGGCTCATTGCGTGGACGTTGAGAGTTTTCTCAGGCGGGCGGGTAGACCCCCATGCCCTTGGCCTTCTCGGTCTGCCAGAAGATGTCGGCGATCTCGTCGATCGTCTTCAGCAGCTTCTCGGCGACGGCGACATCGGTTGATTTCTTGACGTCACCCGCGCCGTGAACCCCATCCCAGAACAGCTGGTGCAAATTGGGGAATTGGTCGAAGTGCTCCTTGGTGAAGAAGTCCGCCCACAGCACCATCAGATGGTGCTTGACCTCCTCGGCACGCTGCTCCTTGATAATGATTGCGCGAGTGCGGAAGTGGTCATCATCGGAGTCGTGGAACTTCTGAAGCGTCTTCAGGCACGAAAGAGCCTCGATCTTGGCCTGCGCGGGGTCATAGACGCCGCAGTACAGGTCGCAGTGGGCATGGGCAGGGGTGGCGTTGGCGAAAAGTCGATGCAGCATGGTCCTAACCTACCCTCAGGGGGTGGGCCGCAACCATGCCCGGCGCTCCTGGCCGCTGCGCCGGTTCGCCGTCGTGGAGGACTCGATGCGGCCCGCGCTCAACCCGGGTGACGGGCTCCTGGCGCTGCGCGGTGGCGCCCCTCGCCGCGGCCAGTTGCGTGTCTTCCGTGACCTGACGCTGCCGTCGCGGTGGCTGGTCAAGCGCGTCGGCAGCGTGCGCGGCTCGGGCCGCAACGCGACATTCGAGGCCTGTTCCGACAACCCGCACGCACCGGGTGTGGTCGACTCGCGCCAATTCGGGTGGGTGCCGGCCGCCGGCTCTTACCGCGTGGTGTGGACCGTTCGAAGGCGTTGACCAAGCACGACTTTTGGCTAATTCGCCGTTAGCAGTCGTGTCCACTTGCGTGCCAGCCATGACCTGCCGCATCCTGAGCGGATCGACCCACAGGCGTGTCGGGAACGTATCCGAACACCGATGGCGCGGAGGCGAGATGGAGATGGGGTCCGGTCGGGCGATCGAGATCGCCCCGTTTCATTCGCGTGGGTCGCTCAAGGGATTCGTGGTCTCGGGCCGCTGGCCTGATTCCACCAAGGAGTGGGCCCAGCTGTTGATGGTCGCCGTGCGGGTGGCGTCACTTCCTGGATTGCTTTCCACCACAACGATTTTCGGTGCCCGCGAAGAGCTTCCAGACGAGCCCGAGCCGGGAACGGTCGGGCTGGTGCTCGCCGAAGGCACTGTCGTCGGCGAATCGGCAGTGCCGCCAGGCTATTTCGCCGAGCATCAGCCGCCTGCGCTGCTGATGTTGCATCCACCGTCGGAGACCATGCCGTCGCTGCCGGAATGCAACGGGGCCGCATCGGGCTGCGTCCTGCTGCCGGGGTTGCCGCATCTCGGCCTGGAACACCGGGCCGCGTGGGTAGAAGCCGAGGCCGACGGGACGGTCACTTCGATGGTGAGCCGGGTCGGCGTCGATCCCATCAGCCATCCCGATACCGCGATATTGGCGATGCTGCTTGCCGCATAAGGGTTTTCGAAGCATTTGATTCGTTGTCCTGAACGCTCGATTCGGGTTGCCGAAATCGACTCGCGCAGTGGCGCGCCGGTCGTAACGCCGTTATCGTCGAAGAAGTCAGCGAAGGGGAGTAGCCCCCAATCGTCGAGTCGACATACTGGCGTAGAGCCCGGCCGACGAACCGCAATGCGGTGGGCGAGACCTTCGACCGAAGTCTGACGGGCCGTATGCATCCGGCCCGTCGGCGACGCGTCGAAAGGTCGTCACCATGCTCACCGCGGCACTTGTCAGTCTTTCAGTGGTGTTCGTCGCGGAACTCGGCGACAAGTCCCAGCTGATGACCATGACCTATGCGCTGCGTCATCGGTGGTGGGTGGTGCTGTCCGGCGTCGGTATCGCCTCGTTCATGGTGCACGGCCTTTCTGTGACCATCGGCCACTTCCTGGGCCTGACGCTGCCCGAGCGACCAATCGCATTCGTCGCCGCGATCGCCTTCCTGCTCTTCGCCGCCTGGACGTGGCGAGACGGCCGTCGCAACAACGACGACGAAGTGCAGTCGGTGGTCGAACCGCGACACGTGCTGCTCGCGGTCATCTCGTCGTTCGTCCTGGCCGAACTCGGCGACAAGACGATGCTCGCGACTGTCACGCTGGCCAGCGATCACAATTGGGCCGGGGTATGGATCGGTGCGACCGCGGGAATGGTGCTGGCCGACGGTGTGGCCATCGCCGTCGGAACGCTGCTGCACAAGCGGTTGCCGGAGCACTTCCTGCACGGCCTGGCCAGTGTCCTGTTCCTGCTGTTCGGTTTGTGGTTGTTGTTCGACAGCGCGCTCGGACTGCGCTGGGTCGCGCTGGTGGTCACCGGATCGGTCGCAACCGTCGCGGTGGTGGCGGCGGTCATCCGCCTCGCCCGCAGGCGCACAGGGCATCCGCCCACATTGGCGCCGCTTGAATCGTCGTCCGAGCCGTTGTGAGGTTGGCCTGGCTACTGTCGGTCAAACGGCCGACGTGGCTGCGGCAGCCTGGACCCTAACGCGCGCCACGTGGCGAAGAGCCCACTTACGGGGGTCGAACCGGGCTAAAAGCGAGCGCAACTAGCAAACGTGGGATTCCGCTTTGAGGTTCATGATCAGGGTTGCCCGTGGTGAACATCGTGATTCCTGTGGCGATCGCTGTGTAACAGCCGCGAAATCCACCTCAACGGGGCCGTTATTATTTGCTTAGCCGCACCATGTGATGGCACTGCGGTCACGGACAGAACCGGCCGAACCCGAAGTATCGGTCGAGACAAACGAAAAGGCGGGTTAACTTTTCTGCGGTTTGCACTTGGTTGTTGGCACAACTCTCGCTACGATGATCAGCAAATACGCCGCCTATAAGCCGCTCGCCTACGCATGTGGAGGTCAAATCGATGAGCAAGACGTTCGCCGCCCGCCTAAACCGCCTGTTCGACACGGTTTACCCCCCCGGTCGCGGCCCGCACACGTCGGCTGAAGTGATTGCCGCTCTCAAGGCGGAGGGTGTCACGATGTCGGCGCCGTACCTGTCTCAGCTTCGTTCAGGCAACCGCACCAACCCCTCCGCAGCGACGATGACTGCCCTTGCCAACTTCTTCCGCATCAAGCCGGCCTACTTCACCGACGACGAGTACTACGAGAAGCTGGACAAGGAATTGACCTGGCTCGCGAATATGCGCGACGAGGGCGTTCGTCGTATTGCGGCGCGCACCGTCGGGCTGTCCGTGGAGGCTCAGCAGGACATCGCCCAGAAGGTTGACGAGCTTCGTCGCCGGGAGCACCTGGACGATTAGCCCGCCGCTCGCCGCAACGCGGCGTCCGGCGAAGCTTTCGGGCTGAGTGCGCTTAGCCCGTTTCACCGTCATTGCGTGTCAGCTGGCGGTATTGTTGCGCGATTTCGAGGATCCATTCGCGGTCTGAATAGGTCGTCGGTTGCCGCAGCCAGCCAAGACCCGGAAACGTCGCGCGGGTGTCCTTCGGTGCGCCCTCACGGCCGGTGAAGATCCATTCTGCGATCGCCCGTGCCTGGGCATGCGGGGGCACTGACGGCGACTCGAGTTCGGGGCCGTCGTCCTCATCGACGTCTCGGCTGGGTAGTGAACCGGTGGCGTCGACCCGCCGTTTCCGCGCGGAATCTGCAGCGGTGGCCTCGAGGAACAGTGCATCTGAGATCAGCGACATCCGCTCGGCCACGCGGAAGACCAGCGGGCCACGGGGCCGCACCCCGATGCCGACGTCCGGGTGCCGACGGCCGAGTTCGGTGAGCAGCGGCTGGATGGTGCGTAGTTCGCGGCGAGCGCCGAACCAATCCTCGACACTGGGCAGCAGTGACCCCGCGGCCACGACGAGCATCGCGCACCCCAGCAGAGTCGCCGCTACTCCGACACCCACCAAGTCCGTCGCGCGCACCGCCCGCAGGAAGAAGGACGCCGAGGCCAGCACGAGCAGCACGATGCCGATGGTGAAGACGAACAGTGCGCGGCCGCGCCGGCTGCGGTTGGAATACCGCGCCCCCGCCCACGCCACCAAGGTCATCGCCAGTAGTACATAGAGCAGCGGAAGCAGCCATGGCAACGAATTGCCTTCGGAACTGAGGGTGTGCTTGAGATACGCGTCAGGCGACATCTCGGGTTGCTCGCCTGCGCTGAAAAAGGTCGCAAGGCTCACAAGCGCGATAACACCGGCAACGCTGTATTGGGCGATTGCGATTTTGCGGATGGTGGCCTGTTTACGTCCAGAGGCGACGGTCGTGATCATCACGCAGCTGCCTGCCGCGCATGCGATCAACGCCACCTGAGACAGGCCCATCGAAACGTTGTTCCAGCCAGCGACCTCGTCGATCAAGAGCGTCAACGGCTGCCAGTTGAGCGCCGCCACGACCCCGAGACTGCCAAGCGCGAGGATCATCGCGGTGCTCACCAATGACTGCTTGTTGACCAGAGCCCAGCCGATTCGCAGGCCAGTGGCCAATCCAAGCAGGCCGGCGATCACCCAGATGATCAACCAAATGCCTCTCCGAGGCGGACCTGGACGATCGAGGAGCGATCGGATGGCAGCCGACCGAGACGGTAGATGAGCAGGGCCGCGAAATCCTCGGCCTCCTGCTCGGCATCCTCGCCGGCGGGACCCATGCACCCGGTCCGTTGGTTGAGCATGTATCCGATCAGGTCGGAGCTGGCCACCTCGGTCTCTTCGCGGGCCGCCTGGACGACGGGAATGCCCTCGTGTCCGAGCACCAGATGCCCGAGCTCGTGGGCCAGCGTGCGGTCCCAGGCGGGCAGGCCTTTCTGGATCAGAAACACGTCGCGATCGGCGTACTGGCGCCACTGTCCGCAGACGCCGGGCGGCAGATCGGCCATCTTGAGCTCGATTGGGCGATGGCGGTCGTCGCTGACGGCGTCGACGAGGCGGGGCAACGAGACCTCACCGCGACGCGGAGCAAGATCCAGTACCGCGCTGACGGCGCGGGTGACGCGGCGGCTGGCAGGCATGAAACCCCCTTTTCGACGAGTCCACTATGCGCTGTCCGCCCCCTTGAGGGCGGGCAGTTTGTTAGTTCACGAACCTCGCAGTGCCACCGGTGCGCACTGCAAGGCCCGCCTTGGCTTGCCGATATCCAACCAAACCACCGGCACCTGTGAGTACTAGCATGCCCGCAACGCCGGGCACTGCCAAGGCCGCTACCTGCGGGATTCCGGCAGTCCGCAAATATTCGGCGTAGCCGATCCGGTATGACGACGCCGGTACCGCGACGTTGCTGCCAACGTTGGCCGGCAGCGGCTCGCGACCCGCGGGCGGCTCGGCCACCCCGACACGTGGCGCTGCGGGCAACGCCGGGTTCGCCGGTCCTGCCGGGCCACCGCCTCCCGCCCCGAGGGCCGGGGCGACGATGACCGGCAGCGTGATTG
>DATFCF010000111.1:0-2045 GCA_035253445.1 Mycobacterium sp. | reverse complement strand
ATGAGCCAGGACCCCAAGGAGATGCCCATTCTTGGTGACTCGCCGGCACCCGCCGTTCTGGCGCGGCGCCTGTCACTGCTTGCAGGTGCTCTGCGTTTCCCCTGGGCTGTGAGCCCGGCATCGACGGGCATCGACCTGATGATCGCCGCCCGGCCGAAGGAATGGAAGCGCGTATTCGCACCCTCCGATGCCGAGTTCGCCAAGAAGTTCCAGATCTTCGAGGCAGATATCGACTGGTCACGGACCTTGTCTGACGACGAAGCGAAGTGCCGTTACGTCCATGCCTTCGACCGCGGCGGTTCGTACGCGGCAGGAATCGCCGGCCTCGAACTTCCGATCGGCGAACCTGCGCATCATTCGAACGGACTACCGTTCGATCGCAAGCTCCCCGGGTACTGGCTCGTGGAGATCCCCGAGTCCGCGGACTGGCGGTTCCCGAATCCTCTCAACCCGATGGGTTTGTCAATTTCCGAGCCGAAGTGGGTGACTACACCCACCCTCGAACGCGCCAGCAGTCTCGGGTACGAACCCGAGATTCTGGAGGCCTACGTGTGGCCTGATCACGGACGGGTCCTCGTCCCGTGGTACGAACGGATCCGGGATGCGCGCATCGCCTTGGACATCAAGGACGATCTCGACGCGCAGTTGGCTCGCGAACAGAACAAAGTCATCTATACGCACACGATCGGCATTCTCAATTCCGATCTGCACTTGGCAGGACGCCCAGGATATTCACCAGAGCGTCACCACCACATCGTCGCCAAGTCGCGGGCCAACATCATGTACCGGATAGCTCAGATCGGCGAAGACACCGGACAATGGCCCGTCGCAGTCACCAAGGACACCGTGCTCTACGTATCGGATGAATCCGATCCCCAGCTTGCGTGGCCTGGAGGACCGAAGCAATTCGGACGTGGTTTCGGCCAGTACAAGCCGGAAGGATCCGCACTCCTCGCTGAACATCAGCAGTACCTGGACGGCAAGGGCTACCGGGGCAAGTCAGAGCTGATCGCACCAGCTGAGTGGATGTCTGCCGACACCAGCTCGGGAAGTGACTCGTGATGGCACGGAAGCCCCTCAGCCGCACTGCCTATTCGCGGATCGCCGACAGTCTGGCGGACTACGGCTCTGTGGTGGACAACCAGATCAATGTCGCAAGAGCCGCCAAGGAACTTCGTGTTACCCAGACAGCGGTGCGTGAAGTGCTGCGCGCTGAGCGCGGAAAGATGCAATCGGAATTCTTCGGCAAGCTGACCGGACGCCGAGGCTCCGACACTTCCGGTCGACCTGGATCCACCAACCTCAAGGCTCAGCTACTAGCCGCCTACGGGCCCGGCAAACGGAGCGAGATCAACACTGCCGCCGCAGCACGCGATCTTGGGGTCTCTCGACGCACCGTGGAACGCTGGTTGGCCCCGGAAGGTCGGCAGCGAATCGCCAAACCACGAGCTGAGACCCTCAAAGCCCTAGCCCACAAGGCCAAACGAGCGGCCTCTACGCAGAGCGCACGTCGCGCGGCGATGTCGACTATGCGAAGCAGCAAACAAGGTAAGGCGTTGGCCAAGTACGGCGGCAAGATCAGGATCGATGCTGTTCAGGGTCCGGGACCGCGGGAGTATGCCCGGGATCGGCTGATTACCTTGGCGCTGACGCCCGACCAGGTCGAGGCGATGTGGAATGCGTATGAACGCGGTGGCGATAAGGGAATGACCGACTGGATGAACAAACGAGCGCAGGACTACGTCGGTGGGTGGGAGTTCTTTCAAATTAACAGCTTCGACGTAGAACGGTGAGTTGTGGTCGTCCATCGAGGGCCTCGCTGGACGCGCAAACGTCTGGAGACAATGCTCCTGACCTGTTACGGCGAAACTGCGCGTGGAAGTGTTGACGTGCAGGCGGTCGCGGACGCCATGCATGTCTCGCCCCGTACCGTTAGGCGATGGTTGGCCGGCTCCAACCGACAGTTGGCGGCCGTCCCACATCGTCGACTCGAGCAGCTGCGTCTGCCAGCCGCCGAGTCTGAGTTGCGGGGCCGGCAGCAGACA
>DATFCF010000110.1:0-3026 GCA_035253445.1 Mycobacterium sp. | reverse complement strand
GGGGGCGGCATCCAGTACCGCAGCAGGACCGGAATCCAGTGGCGCGCCTATGCCGGCCCCGCCGGAATCTACAACAATGACTGGATGCTGACCGGCCCGCAGTTCGATTACTGGTCGGGCACCAGCGCCCATACCGGCCAGGCGTATTCGGAGAACACCCCGATGGGGATCGAGGCCTCACGAAACCAGATCGTGCGTCAGTTCGGGAATCTGCGGGCGCGGAAGAATCTGGTCGGCACCATCGCGACTACCGACGCCATCGCCGCTGCCCTCAATCCCGAAGGGACCTGGAACCACTTCGAGATCATCGCGCGCGGTCCCGTCGTGATGCACTTCATCAACGGCCAGCTGACCTCGGTGCTCGTCGACGACGACCCTGCCTCCAGCAACAACTGGTCGGGCTTTTTCGGTTTCGAAATCCAGAACACCACCCGGTTCGAAGCGAAGAACGTCTATGTCCGCAAGTTGAACTAGGGCGGGTTGACTCTCTTCCGGGCGTTCACCATCACGAGGCGCAGGCTTTCAGCGCTCCCGGACAACATCCATCGTCCAGATGTCGCCGACACGCTCGGCCCAGGAAAAGTACAGGAAGCGGCCGTCCGTCGTGAGTGACATGGGAATGACGCCGGTCCCTGGCTTGCCGCCGCCCAGAAAGCGTCGTCGGTCGTCGTCACCTGCCGTGATACGCCGAACGCCCTTGCCATCCCGGGCGACCGACCAGATGACGCCTTTCCCCGAGGCATACGTCGTCGCGCCGTCCGCGGACCAGCCGATGACTGCGTTCCAGTCGCCGAAAGGCTCGGCCTGCTCGTCGGTGCCGGTCGCCGGCATCCGCCACGACGCGAGGCGACCGGCCCGGCCTGACCCGTAGTAGATCCACGCGCCATCGGGAGACCACAGTGGTATTCCGCCGTCGGGCCCGGGATTTCGCGTCAGCTGCCTGGCGTCACCGCCACCCGCGGGCATGATCCAGAGGTCGCTGTTGCCGCTTCGCACCGACCCGAACGCAATCTGTGAACCGTCCGCGGACCACACCGGGATGAAGTCTTCGCTCGCATCCGTGGTCATCTGTCTGGGCGGGCCACCTTCTGCAGGCATGATCCACACATCGCGATTCCCGCTGCGGTAGGAATAGAACAGCACGTCACGGCCCGATGGGGAGAGGCGTGGCCCCCAGTCGGGCGCGGGGTCCGTCGTCAACTGCCGCATCTTTCCGCCGCCGGCCGGCATCTCCCAGAGATCCTGATTGCCGGAGCGGTCCGAGCTGAAGTACACGCGGGTGCCGTCGAGTGACAGACTCATCAGCTCGATGAAGGCCTCATCGAAGGTGAGCTGCTCCGCATCGGCCCAGGTGACCGGACGATCGTTGCGAATCGGCACCCGAAAGATGTTGGAGACCCGGTTGCCGCGAGTGTAGGCCAACCGCTTCCCGTCAGGTGAGAGTGCGGCGTCCCACATGCCGACGCCGTTGGTCACACGGGCAGGTTCGCCGAATCCCAGGCCCGCGGCATTTGCGTTCACCGCCACCTGCCAGAGATCCATGCTGCCTTCCCGGTTCGAGACGAAGTACAACGTGCGGCCGTCGCTCGACCATTCCGGCGACCACACCGCAAAGCGCCGATCCAACACGGGATGCCACGTTCGATCGCCGAGCCGCAGGATCCAGAGCTGCCCGGCCTCCGCGTCACCGGCCACGGCCTCGACGAAGGCGAAGAAGCGGCCATCCGGCGACCATCGCAGGTTGAAGGCGTTCGCCTTGATCGGCTCCAACGGAACCCGCCGGCTCTGGCGTGTCTGGATCGAGGCGATCTCGATCGCCGGCTTGCCGTTCTCCACCACTATTCCCGCGATTTCGCGGCCGTCTGCCGACCACTGCGCGTTGCCCTGGATGAACGCACCGAACATTCGCTGCGCAGCCCCGCCCAGCGCGGGCATGACGTAGTAGCCAGGGCTGCCATCGCGAGCTGAGGTGAACGCGATCTGGTTGCCGTCTGGCGACCACGCGGGGTTGAAGTCGTCGTCGGGGTGATCGGCGGTCCGATTCACGGGCTCGCCGCTGCCGATCTGGGTGACGAAAATATCGCGTGGGCCGCCGTCAGGCGACGCGGCTGCGTAGGCGATGAGTCCGCCGTCGCGCGACCAGGTCGGACTACGCTCTTGACCGCTCGCTCCGGTCACTCGCACGGGATTTGCCAGTTGCAGGACCCGTGGTGAGGCGGCCGGTCCGATGAGCCCGGTCGTCCACGCGGCGGCGCCGGCGATCGCCAGCGCAAACACGGCGATCACCAGCCATTTGGCAGGTGAAGAGCGCGCGACGGCCGTCGCAGGTTGCGACGCGACGCTCGCGGTGGACTGGATCGCTTCGAGCGCCGCCTCGACGGCCGCAGCATGCCGGTAGCGCTGCGCCGGTTCCTTCATGAGGCACCGCTGAATCACGCCGCGCAGACCGGCCGAGATCTTCGCCGGGAGCGGCGCGGGCGATTCTTTCGTGATGGCGTTGACGACGTCGCTCTGCGTCGGGCCGCCGAACGGCTGACTCCCCGAGGCGGCTTCGTAGAGGAGGACGCCGAGCGACCAGATGTCGCTGGCGGCCGAGGCAGGCTCGCCGCGAAGAACTTCCGGCGCCATGTAGCCGAGTGTGCCGACTGGCCCAGAGGCCGGCGGTACGGGATGGGCGCGCGTGACATCGTCGCCCCCTGTCGGCCGCACAGGTATGGCGATCCCGAAGTCGATCAATTTGACGTGTCCGGTGGCCGTGACGATGACATTCTGACCTTTGAGATCGCGGTGCACAATGCCGTGTTCATGTGCGTGCTCGAGCGCCTGGGCGATCTGGATGCCGTAGCGGATGACCTCATCGGCCGGCAGTCCGCTCGCCGGCACGAGCTCGCTGAGCGGCTTGCCATGGACGTACTCCATCGCGATGAAGGCGCGCCCTTCTGCTTCGCCGGCCTCGTAGACGGTGCAGATGTGCGGGTGATTCAGGGCCGACGCGGCCTGCGCCTCGGCAAGGATGCGGGCCGCCG
>DATFCF010000109.1:0-2910 GCA_035253445.1 Mycobacterium sp. | reverse complement strand
CACCACCGACACCGACGCCGCCACGGCCACCATGCAGGCGATCGTGCGCGAAAGGTACGGCAACGCCGAGGTTCTGCGCTACGCCCAGGTCACCCGACCGCAGGGCGGCGACAACGAAGTCGTCCTGCGCGTCCAGGCGGCCGGTCTCGACCGCGGGACCTGGCACATGATGACCGGCAAACCGTACCTGGGCCGGCTCGTGTTCGGCCTCCCCCGGCCGAAGAACCCGGTGCTCGGCATCGACGTCGCCGGCACCGTCGTCGCGGTCGGTGCGGCGGCGACCCGGTTCACGGTAGGCGAGGTGGTGTTCGGCTTCGGGACGGGAACGTTCGCCGAGTACGCAGTCGCCCGCGAGGACAAGCTGGCCCGTAAACCGGGGAACCTGTCCTCCACCCAGGCGGCCGTCGTTCCGGTCTCCGCAGTCACCGCCCTGCAGGCCCTGGACGCCGCGGGCGGGGTCACGCCGGGACAAGCAGTACTGGTCATCGGCGCATCCGGAGGGGTAGGCAGCTACGCCATACAGCTGGCCAAGGCACTCGACACCGAGGTGACGGCGGTGGCCAGCACCGCCAAGCTCGACCTGGTGCGATCCCTCGGGGCCGACCACGTCATCGACTACACCAGCGACGACTTCGCCGACGGGAAACGCCGCTACGACGTGATCCTCGACATCGCCGGCAACCCAACCCTCTCCCGGCTGCGCCGTGCGCTCACGCCCACCGGCACGGCGGTAATCGTCGGCGGAGAGAACGGCGGCTCGTTCTCCGGCGGCATGAACCGGCAACTGCGCGGCCTGGCCCAGTCACTGTTCGCGCGGCAGCGCCTCACCAGCTTCATCGCCAAACAGCGCAGCAGCGATCTCGAACGCCTCACCGACCTCATCGAGACCGGCGGGCTGACGCCCAGCATCGACCGCACCTATGCCCTCGAGCAGGTGCCGGCGGCCATGCGCCACCTCGCGGACGGCAAGGCACGAGGAAAGGTCGCCATCACCGTCTGAACGCCAACGGCGCAAAACCACACCGTGTCGGAACCCGGCTCGCACATACCAACCCAATGAGGTGCACGAGCATGACCAGTCCCCTGCAAAGCACGTCGCGGCAGGAACCCCGACCATGATCACCATCGACCGGGTCACCAGAAACTACGGTGCGTTCACCGCAGTCGACAACGTCAGCTTCACCGCCCAGCCGGGCCGCGTCACCGGCTTCCTGGGCCCCAACGGCGCCGGCAAATCGACCACCATGCGGATCATGGTCGGGCTCACCCGAGCCACGTCCGGGACGGCCACCATCTCGGGGCGCCGCTACGTGGACCTGCCCAACCCGGGACTCGAGGTCGGGGTGCTCCTGGATGCGTCCGCGCAGCACGCCGGGCGTACCGGCCGGGAGATCCTGACCATCGCCCAGCGGTTCATCGGCCTCCCACATGGGCGGGTCGAAGAGATGCTCGACCTGGTCAGCCTCACCGCCACCGAGGCAGACCGCCGGGTCCGGAACTACTCGCTGGGAATGCGGCAGCGGCTCGGCATCGCGACCGCCCTGATCGGCGACCCGCAGGTGCTGATCCTCGACGAACCGGCGAACGGATTAGACCCAGCCGGCATCCGCTGGATGCGCGACCTGCTCCGCGACTACGCGAACCGGGGCGGAACCGTCCTGCTCTCCTCACACCTGCTCCACGAGATCGAAGTCATCGCCGACGACATTGTGATGATCGGCAACGGCAGGATCGTCTCCCAAGGCGCCAAGACCGAGCTGCTGCACGCCGCCGGCACCGTCGTGCGCGCCGCCGACCTCAACACCCTGCATCGCGCGCTCGGCGAGTGGGGCATCAGCGCTAGCCCGTTCGAGGACGGCGGCCTGCGCACCGACGCGGATCGGGCCCTCGTCGGAAAGGTCGCCCTGAACGCCGGCGTCGCCCTCACCGAACTGCGGGCCGCCGACAGCGCCGGCCTGGAAGACATGTTCCTCGAACTCACCGCCGCAAGCCAACGCGAAGGAGCACCGGCATGAGCACCATCACCGCGGTGACCGTCCGGCCGCCGCGCCCGGCGGCGCGTCCCATTCCGCTGACCCGCGTGACCCAGGTCGAGCTTCGCAAGATGTTCGACACCCGCTCCGGCTTCTGGCTGATGGCCAGCATCGTCATCGCAGCGATACTGGCCACCGTCGCGGTGATCCTGTTCGCGCCCGACGGTGAGCGAACCTATTCCAGCTTCGCCACCGCGATTCACCTCCCGGTGGCGGTCATCCTGCCGTTGATCGCGGTCCTGTCCATCACCAGCGAGTGGAGCCAGCGCAGCGGCCTGACGACGTTCACCCTGATACCGCACCGGAGCCGGGTCATTGCGGCGAAAGCGATCGCATCCGTCGGTGTGGCCTTCGTGTCGATGCTGCTGGTCTTCGCGATCGGAGCCGTCGGCAACCTGGCGGGTTCGGTCGCCACTGGCACCGCCGCAGTGTGGGACGCGTCGATCACCGAATGTCTGTACTTCGTCCTCGGCAACGTCCTGAGTCTGCTCATCGGCTTCATGCTCGGCGTGCTGATCCGTGGCTCCGCGGGAGCCATCGCCGGGTATTTCGTCTACTCCGGCCTGCTGCCGACGGTGTTCGGCCTCCTGGCCGCCGGTCAGGGCTGGTTCAAAGACCTGCAGCCCTGGATCGATCTTCAATACGCCCAGAGCGCCTTGTTCCGATTCGAGGGCGCCCTCACCGGCCCGCAGTGGGCCAACATCGCCGTGACCGGAGTGATCTGGTTGGTCATTCCGTTGGTGGTCGGGCTCGGCTTCGTGATGCGAGCGGAGGTCAAGTAGACGCCCTCCCGAGACGCGCTGCGGCGCAGTGGACGTCCAGCGAACCACCAACCGTTCGAATGACCAGGAAGAAGGACGACCATGTCAACGACAAC
>DATFCF010000108.1:0-6934 GCA_035253445.1 Mycobacterium sp. | reverse complement strand
TTCCCCCTTGGACACAGAGGATCCGGATGCACTGACGTTGATGACGTCGGCGCTCATCCACTTGCCCGCCACCTCGAACGACACCCGCGTGCGGGTGGAGTTCTCGTAGAACATGGTGATGATGGTGCGGCCGCGCAACGTCGGCAGCTTCTTGACCTCGCGGCCGAGCAGCGCCTGGCTGAACCGGTCGGCGTCGTCGAGGATGGCCACGGCCTCGTCGCGGGACAGATCGGCCGCCGAGAGTAGATGCTTCATCGTGGTGGCCCTCCCTCGGGCGCGAGAGAGATGCCGTCGGCCCCATCGATTTCGGCGAGACGGACCTTGACGTTCTCGCTGCGCGATGTGGGCACGTTCTTACCCACGTAGTCGGCGCGCAGCGGCAGCTCGCGGTGGCCGCGGTCGACGAGGACAGCCAGCTGCACAGCGCTTGGCCGGCCGATGTCGCGCAGCGCGTCCAGGGCGGAGCGCACGGAACGGCCGGTGTAGAGGACGTCGTCGACGAGGATGACGAGCGCGTGGTCGATGCCACCCTCAGGGATCGAGGTGTCCTCGAGTGGCCGGGGCGGCTTGCTGTCGAGGTCGTCGCGGTAGAGCGTGATGTCCAGCGCGCCATGCGCAACGGTGACGCCGGAGAATTCCTTGATCTTGTCGGCGAGACGCGTAGCCAGGGTGACGCCCCTGGTGGGGATGCCGAGGAGGATGACGCGGGGTGCGTCGGAACCATCCAGGGCGGTCTTTTCGATGATCTGATGCGCGATGCGCGAGATGGTCCGGCCGACGTCCGCTGCGGACATCAATTCCCGGTCGGTGCTGCCAGTCGAGCCCATGGAGTGACTCTGACCTCCTTCTCCGCCTCTCTGGACGGATCGTTAAAGGACGTCGAAACTGCGGCGAGCTTAGCACCCTGTTCGGCGGACAGTACCCTGGCGCCGGTGAAACTCGACGGCAACCAGTCCTCCGTGCGCGAGGCGATCGACGCCGGCCTGCTCGCCGGTGCGGTCACGCTGGTCTGGCGGTCCGGCGAGGTGCTGCAGGTCAACGAGTTGGGCCACCGCGACGTCGACGCGCGGCTGCCGATGCAGCGCGACACCATTTTCCGCATCGCGTCGATGACCAAGCCGGTGACCGTCGCCGCCGCGATGGCATTGCTCGAAGACGGCAGACTGTCGTTGACCGATCCGGTCGCGAAGTGGGTGCCGGAATTGTCCGAGATGCGGGTGCTGCTCGATCCGCTCGGTCCGCTGGACAGGACAACACCGGCCCGTCGGCCCATCACGATCGACGATCTGATGACACACCGCAGTGGACTGGCCTATGTGTTCTCAGTGCCACCGCCGCTTGGAGCGGCCTACGGCAAGATGTCGCTGCGCCAGGATCAGGACCGCTGGCTGACCGAGGTGGCCAAATTGCCGCTCGCGCATCAGCCTGGTGATCGGCTGACCTACAGCCACGCCACCGATGTGCTGGGGATTGCGCTGTCGCGGATCGAGGGCAAGCCGTTGGCGCAGGTGTTGGCCGAGCGGATCCTCGAACCGCTGGGCATGTCGGACACGGGTTTCTCCGTCAGCCCGGCCGGCCGCCGTCGCGCCGCGACGATGTACAAGCTCGACAAAGAAAACGTACTGCGCCACGACGTGATGGGCCCGGCGCCGATCACCGATCCGCCGTTCTGCGCCGGCGGGGCTGGCCTGTGGTCGACCGTCGACGACTACCTGAGCTTCGCGCGGATGTTGCTCGCGGGTGGCACGGTCGACGGCGTTCGGGTGCTCTCCGAAGAGTCGGTGCGCTTGATGAGGACGGACCGGCTGACCGATGAGCAGAAGCGGTATCCGTTTCTGGGAGCGCCGTTTTGGGTGGGTCGCGGATTCGGGCTTAACCTGTCGGTGGTGACCGATCCAGCGAAGTCCAGGCAGCTGTTCGGACCGGGTGGGCTGGGGACGTTCACCTGGCCCGGCGCGTACGGGACGTGGTGGCAGGCCGACCCGACGGCGGACCTGATCCTGATCTACCTGATTCAGAATCACCCGGACATGACGGTCGACGCGGCAGCCATTGCCGGTAACACGTCGTTGGCGAAATTGCAGAGTGCGCAACCCAAATTCGTCCGCCGAACGTATCAGGCACTGGAGATCTAGCGAATGACGCCGCCCACGGTCCTCATCAGCGGGGCCGGGATCGCCGGGCCGGCTCTGGCCTTCTGGCTCACCAAGAACGGCTACCGCGTGACGATTGTCGAACTCGCCGAGGGCATTCGGCCGGGCGGGCAGACCGTCGACCTGCGCGGCGCGGGCGCCGACGTGGTCGAGCGGATGGGGCTGCTGGATCAGATGAAGGGCCGCTCACTGTTCCAGCGTGGGATCCGCTATGTGCGGTCCGACGGCAGCCGCCGCGCCGAGATGCCCGTCGAAGCGTTCAACGGCAACGGGCCGGTGTCCAAGCTGGAGATCCTGCGTGGCGACCTGGTCGACGTGCTGTACCAGGCGACAAAGGACACTGCGGACTATCGGTTCAACACCCGCATCGAGAGTCTGACCCAAGACGACGCGGGCGTCGACGTCACGCTGTCCGACGGCTCGCGGATGCGTGCGGATCTGATCGTCGGCGCCGACGGGCCGCATTCGGCGGTGCGGCGGCTGGTGTTCGGGCCGCAGGAGCAGTACGTCAAGCCGCTGGGCGGGTACAACGCGTGGTTCTCAACTCCCGACACCGTCGGCCTGGACAGCTGGTATCTGATGTATCAGGCACCGGGGCTCAACGCTTCCCTGCGTCCGTCCCACGACCCGGCAATTGCTAAGGCGGGACTGGCTTTTCGTTCCGAGCCGCTTGACTACGATCGGCGCGATCTGGCCGCGCAGCGGGCGATGCTGGTGGACCGGTTCGCGGGCGCCGGCTGGGTGTGCGATGCGCTGCTGGCGGCTGCGCAGGAGGCCGACGATTTCTACTTCGACTCGTTCGCGCAGGTGCACATGCCGTCGTGGTCATCGGGCCGGGTCACCCTGGCCGGTGACGCGGGGTACTGCGCATCGCCGCTCAGCGGGATGGGCACCAGCCTTGCATTGGTCGGCGCCTACATACTGGCCGGCGAACTGGGTCCTGCGCACGGCCTCGACGACGGTCGCATAGCCGCGGCGCTGGCTCGATACCAGAGCGCGATGCGGCCGTACGTCGACAAGTGCCAGGATCTGCCCAATACCATCGATCGGTACGCGCCGAAGTCACAATCCGACATCGCCATCACCGGCGTTGTGTGGAAGTGGATGCAGCGCTGGCCTTTTCGCGTGGTGGCCGAACGGCTGTGGTTCAGGACCGCCGACGCGATCGACCTGCCGGACTACGGCGCTCAGTCTTAGACCAACGCGCGCCGGGCGTACGCGCGCACGTCGGCGTCGCCGTCTTCCAACGCGACTCCGAGCGCCTCGCGCGCGGCGGGTTCTGACGAGGCCCAGCGCGTGAGGCTCAGTACCGCGGCCTTACGCACGTCGAGGTGTTGATCGGCAAGGGCACGTGACAGGGTCGGCACGGCCACTGCCGGCGGCGCCCCGGCCAATGCGCGAGCCGCACCCTCACGCACCTGCCAGGCCGGTTCGGTCAGCGCCCGCTGCACGTCGGTCACGTCGTCGGCGCCGCATCCGACGGCACCGAGCGCTGCCAGCGCCGCTGCGCGCACCAACGGATCCCTGTCCCCGACCAGGGCGCGCACCGCCTCACCGCCTGCCTGCAATGTCGCGAGCCCGTTGGCCGCCGCGATGCGCACCTCGCGGTTGTCATCCCCCGCCGCTACGGCAACCCCCTCGGTGTCGTCGACGGACACCAGCGCCCGCACCGCCTCGATACGTACCCGGTGGTCGGCATCGGTCAACGCGCGCCGGTAGTGGTCACGATCTCCCATGCTGCGGGAACTGAGCAGATACACCGCGACCGCACGCACCACGGCGTCCGGTGAGAACAACTCTCCCGCAATGTTTTCCGGATCAGATATCACTTCGACCAGCTCTCGCACCCCGTCGGCCGCCAGGTGGCGCACCTCACCGGCGCTGTCGCGCAGGGCGTCAAGCAGCGCCGCCTCATACCCGTCCGGGAGATGCTCGACGAGGGTGGACACCGCCGTGCGCCGCACACCGACATCCGGATCGGCAAGGAAGCCTGCCAATTCCATCACGGTCGGCGATTCCAAGCTCAGCACCGCAGCGATTCGTGGAGACGGCCGCTGTGTCGTCGCCTCAGGACGCACACGCGGTTCCGTCGCGGCCGGTGCGCGCCCCTCGCCAAGCGCCGGCTGGTCGACCGGCTGCACCGGATTCTCCGACGGCAGGTGTTCCAGACCCTGCACGGGGACGAAATACGCTGCGACCGGGCGCTTCAAGAATTCCATCAAGCCGTCGGCGCCCTTGCGCAAGTTCAGGTGATACCGCCACCGCTCGTCGTCGCGCTCGGGTATGTCGGCTCGGTCGTGATACAGGCCCCACCGCGACTCCGTGCGGGTGAGCGAGGAGCGCGCTGCCATCTCGGCACAGTCGCGGATGAACGACACTTCGACCGCCCGCATCAGCTCGTGTGGCGTCGTCGCCCCGATCTCGCCGATATCGCCGCGCATCCGCTCGAAGGTCTGCACGGCGATGGACAGCTTGGGGGCCGTCTTCGGCGGCGCCACATAGTCATTGACGAACCTGCGCAACTTGTACTCCACCTGCGGTTGCGGCGGTCCGTCCGGATGCCGCAGCGGCCGATAAACGAGCTCGTGCGCTTCTTCGAGCTGATCGGCGGGAAGATCAACCGGCGCAGCGACATCCGGCACCGTGGACGCGGCGTGCTCGCCGGCCAGATCACCGTAGACGAACGCCCCGATCATGTAGTTGTGCGGCACACACGCAAGGTCGCCTGCGGCGTAGAGACCCGCAACGGTGGTACGGGCATGTTCGTCTACCCATACGCCAGAAGCTGAGTGCCCACTGCACAACCCGATTTCAGAGATGTGCATCTCGACGTCGTGGGTGCGGTAGTCGTGCCCGCGGTTGGCGTGAAATGTTCCCCGGGTGGGCCTTTCGGTGGTGTGCAGAATGTTCTCCAGCGCGGTCAGCGTCTCGTCGGGCAAGTGGCTGACCTTCAGGTAGATCGGGCCGCGCGCCGATTCGATCTCCTGCTTGACCTCTGCCATCATCTGACCCGACCAGTAGTCGGAGTCGACGAACCGTTCGCCGAGCGCGTTGACCTGATAGCCGCCAAACGGGTTGGCCACATAAGCACACGCGGGTCCGTTGTAGTCCTTGATCAACGGATTCACCTGGAAGCACTCGATGCCCGACAGTTCCGCGCCCGCGTGGTAGGCCATCGAATACCCGTCGCCGGCATTCGTCGGGTTCTCATAGGTTCCGTACAGGTAGCCAGACGCGGGTAGGCCCAGTCGCCCGCACGCCCCGGTGGCCAGTATCACCGCCTTTGCCGCGACCGCAACGAATTCGCCGGTGCGTGAGTTGAATGCGGCAGCGCCCACGGCACGACCATCGTCAACAAGGACCCGTACCGGCATCAGCCGGTTCTCGATACAGATCTTCTCGCGCATCGAGCGCTGTCGCAGCACCCGGTACAGCGCCTTCTTGACGTCCTTGCCTTCCGGCATCGGCAGCACGTAGGAGCCCGACCGATGCACCCGCCGCACCGCATACTCGCCGTGCTCGTCCTTCTCGAATTTCACGCCGTAGCGCTCCAGCCGCTGCACCATCGCGAACCCACGTGTCGCGGTCTGATAGATGGTGCGCTGGTTGACGATCCCGTCGTTGGCGCGGGTGATCTCGGCGACGTAGTCCTCGGGCGTGGCCTTGCCGGGAATCACCGCGTTGTTGACACCGTCCATGCCCATCGCCAGTGCACCGGAATGCCGGACATGCGCTTTTTCCAGCAGCAGGACCTGCGCGCCGTTCTCGGCGGCGGTGAGCGCCGCCATCGTTCCGGCCGTGCCGCCGCCGATCACCAACACATCACAGTCGAGCCGAACGGTGTCGGCCAGGTCCGGTATCTGCATTACGAATGATCCAGCGCTGCGATGATTTCGGCTCGAATTCCTAGCCGCGCGACATCGGCGGCGCGTGGTTGCGGCACCTCGATGAGCGCCCGTAGCGGTTGACCCACCCGACCCAGCACCGCGACGCGGTCGCCGAGGATCAACGCCTCGTCGACGTCGTGGGTGACGAACACGATGGTGGTCGGATGGGCCCGCCACGTGTCGATCAGCAATCGCTGCATAGCGGCTCGTGTTTGGGTGTCCAACGCGGCGAACGGCTCGTCCATCATCACCGCTCGCGGCGCGCCGGCCAGGCCGCGCGCCAGCTGTACCCGCTGCCGCATCCCACCCGACAAGCTCTTGGGCAGATAACCGCCATAGCCGGTGAGGCCGACTTCGTCGATCCAGCGCTCTGCACGTTCTCTGCGCCCCGCCCGCGGCTCGCCGCGCAGCTGCAGAGCCAGTTCGATGTTGGATCGCACTGTGCGCCAGGGTAATAAGGCGCTGTCCTGAAATACCATTCCGCGGTCAGGTGATGTCGTGGTGACCGGTTCGCGATCGGCCAGCACCCGGCCCGACTCCGGTGGCAGCAGGCCAGCCAGTGCCCTCAGCACGGTCGATTTGCCACACCCTGACGGTCCGGTGAGCACCAGGATCTCCCCCGGTTCCACCGTCAGGCTCAAACCGTCGACCACCGGCTCCTCCGTATACGACAACTGCACATCGTCGAGCTCGAGCCGCATGCCCAGCTGCTTCACAGCCGCGGTCATCGGATGGTCTCCTCGCCGCGGGGCAGCCACCGGGTGGCCCGCCTGCCGATCAGCTCCACGGCTGCGGCGGTGGCGAATCCGAGCACCCCGATGGTGATGATGCCGACGAACACGTCGGGATAATTCAGCACCGTGTACGCCTGCCACGTGCGGTACCCGACGCCGA
>DATFCF010000107.1:0-4942 GCA_035253445.1 Mycobacterium sp. | reverse complement strand
GTTGCGCGCGTGTGGGAATCGCTGCATGCTCTGCACGAATGTCAGATCTGCCACGGCGACCTTCGCCGTCAGATGATCACCGTCGCGGACGGCGCCGTGCTCTTCGGCGGGTTCGACAACGCCGAATACGGCGCCACCGATGCCCAGCTCCGCTCCGACATCGCCCAGCTTCTGGTGACGACCACCGCGCTCTACGACGCCAAGTCCGCGGTGGGCGCGGCGATCGACACGTTCGGCAAAGCCACCGTGTTGAGCGCATCGCGCCGACTCACCAAATCCGCTGTGCCGGCACGGATCCGCGGATCGGTGAGCGACGCCGACACCGTCATCTCCGACGCGCGCGACGAGGTCAAACGGCAGACCGGCGCTGAGGAGATTCGGGCCGAGACCGTCGCCCGGTTCACCCGCAGCCAGATCATCCAACTGGTGCTGCTGGGCGCGCTGGTCTACGTCGCGTATCCGTTCATCAGCACGGTGCCGACGTTCCTCACCGAGCTGCGGACCGCCAACTGGTGGTGGGCGCTACTGGGTTTGGCGGTGTCGACCCTGACCTATGTCGGGGCGGCGACGGCCCTGTGGGCGTGTGCCGACGGGTTGGTCAGCCTGCGGAGTCTGGTGCTCATGCAGGTGGCCAACAAGTTCGCGGCGACCACCACCCCCGCCGGTGTCGGCGGCCTCGCGCTCAGCGCACGGTTCCTGCAGAAGGGTGGGCTGAACCCGCTGCGCGCCACCACCGCTGTTGCACTGCAGCAGTCGGTGCAGGTGATCACCCACCTCGCCCTGCTGATCTTCTTCAGCACCGCGGTGGGCGCGTCGGCCGATCTGTCCCGCTTCGTCCCCGACGCCACCGTGCTGTACCTGATCGCCGGAGTAGCGCTGGGACTGGTCGGCGCGTTCCTGCTGGTTCCCAAGCTGCGGCGCTGGCTGGGGACAGCGGTGCGTCCGAAGGTCAAGGAGGTGACGGACGACCTCGTCGAATTGGCCCGCGAACCCAAACGGTTGGCGTTGATCGTGCTCGGTTGTGCCGCAACGACTCTCGGCGCGGCCTTCGCACTGTGGGCTAGCGTCGAGGCCTTCGGCGGAGACACGTCGTTCGTCACCGTCACCGTGGTGACCATGGTCGGCGGCACCCTGGCATCCGCCGCGCCCACCCCCGGCGGCGTCGGCGCCGTCGAAGCAGCGTTGATCGGCGGCCTCGCGGCGTTCGGCATGGCCGCCGCGATCGCCGTACCGTCGGTGCTGCTGTACCGCGTGTTGACGTGCTGGCTGCCGGTGTTCGTCGGCTGGCAGGTCATGCGGTGGATGACGAAGAACGAGAAAATCTAGGCTCGAGCCCGGTGCGGAGCAAGTCCCACGCGAGCCGCCGCGCTTCGGCGGCTCTGGTGTGCATGAGCTGCTGTACGGCGGGGATGGGATTGGGTTCCGGTGCGCGCCCGTCGATTACGGCAACGTGCACATCCTCGGCGACGCGAATGGCCATCAGCGCAGCCTCATTGATACGGTCCAGCGCGTCGTGCAGGCGGTCGTCCTCCATGAGCAGGTGCGCGTTGTCGAGTTCGAGCGAGAAGTCGTTCACGATCTGGCTGATCTGCTCGAAGATCGGGCTCATTGCCCTTTCGCGTTCGTCGCGCTGCTCGTTGTGCAGGATGCGCGCGCCCTGATCCCATAGCGTTGCCAGCATGTGGGTGTGCGCGCTGACGGCGCGCGACACCTCGATCATCGCCTGCTTCTGCAGTTGCCGGACGAGGTGACCGCGTTCGACCCGAGCCAGTTCCTGTTGGGCCGTCAGCTCGGCGCAGTGCAACTGCTTCTGGGCTTCGATCTCGGCCCGGTGCAAGGATTGCGTCAGCGCCAGCTCACGTGCCGAGCGCTCCTCGGCGGCTCGCAACTCCTTGCGCAGACGTTCTGCGGCCGCCGCGACCTCCTGCTTCGCCGTGCGCTGGATGTTGAGGGTCTGCCACATCGCGACGATGACCACCACGAAGACGACGGCGCCGAAGAACCACTCCGCCTTGCTTCCGATCTCGCCGGGACTGAGGACGATGAACCAGACGATGGCCGCACAACCTGCGACACCGCACGCCAGCCAGCCGATCGCGCGCCAGCCGTCGAGGCCGTGGCGTGAACGCTGCTCGTCGAGAGCGGTCACAGCGATTGACCTCCCGTCGCCCGAGCCTGCCGTCATGCCGATTCAGACTAGGGCCTCCCGGCTCGCGATGACGAGGCACTCCGTGGACGGCTAGTCTCAACCGGTGCTCCGTTGGAATTGACCGCTAGAGAATTGAGGGCCCATGGCCGAATCCGCGTCACGCGAAGGTGATTCGTCGATCATCGTCAGTCTCTCCGAGGCGGCGATGCACATGTACACGGCCGCCATCGATGCTTTGCCCTTCGTGGAGGACAAGAAGTTCCACAAGCGCGCGGATGTCGTTCTGTCGGGCATGCGGAAGTTGCGCGCTGCGCTGACGGACGCGGCAAGCAGCAGCAGGCCCTCACCCGGGGTGATTGTGGCGCTCAGCAATGTCCGACGGCGGTACGACGCCCTGATGGAGCACGCCGCCACCGCACCAGGAACGAGTTTGGGCATCCAGCTGTACGTCACGCGCGTCCACGCCAAGCTGTCTGCCCATGAAGTTGCCAACGGCGCGGGTCTGACCGCCGATCTCCTTGACCGTCTCGAGGCCGGCGCAACCCCCAGCGACGAGGAAGCGGCCAAAATCAAGGAAGCAATCGCCGCCCTCGGTGGGGTACCCGGAACCGAGCACCTCGCGCACCAGGAGCAATTCGAGCCCGCCCCTGAAGAGCACACAGCGGACCACGTCAACGGCTGGGACGAATCGCTGGTGGAGAACGCCGGTTAAGCCATTTGCTGGCTGATCCCCAGCCATTAGTCCCTTTGTGCTTCAACCACACTGGCGTTTGAACGCACCACCCGACCCCGTCCCAAGGCGCCAAACCCTCACTCAATGCGTCCGTGGTACGGGGTATTCTCGTGGGATCGTGTCGAGGAAACTGCACGCTGGTCAATTACCCGCTTCCTAGCTTCAAGGGGACGGCAAAGTGGCAGAAACTACGAGGGCAAAGACAGGCGCACCGCAGGCCCAGTCGAAATGGCTATCGTCGTCGGCGGCACAGACTCGCGGCTCGAATACCGAGGAAGTCCAGTCTCACTACGACCTGTCGAACGACTTCTTCCGGCTGTGGCAGGACCCGAGCCAGACCTACAGCTGCGCCTACTTCGAGCGCGACGATATGACGCTGCAGGAAGCACAGCTCGCGAAGATCGACCTTTCGCTGGGCAAGCTCGGCCTCCAACCCGGCATGACACTGCTCGACATCGGCTGCGGGTGGGGCTCCACGATGATGCGGGCGGCTGAGCGCTACGACGTCAACGTCATCGGCCTGACGCTCTCCCACAATCAGAAGGACCACATCGAGCAACTGTTCGCGCAGTCGAACAGCCCACGTAGCAAAGAAGTTCGGCTGCAGCCGTGGGAGGAATACGACGAGCCGGTGGACCGGACCGTGTCGATCGGCGCGTTCGAACACTTCGGCTTCAACAAGTACGACGACTACTTCAAGAAGACCTACAACCTGATGCCCGACGACGGTGTGATGCTGCTGCACACCATCGTGATCCCGAGCGACGAGGAGATCCAGGAACGCAAGCTGCCGCTGCTGATGTCCACGGTGCGGTTCATCAAGTTCATCCTCGACGAGATCTATCCCGGCGGTCGGCTGCCGCTGGTCGCGCAGGTCGAAGAGCACGCGGTCAAGGCCGGGTTCGACGTGACCCGCATTCAATCCCTGCGGCCGCATTACGCGCGCACACTGGATACGTGGGCGGCAAATCTCGAGTCCAAGAAAGACGAAGCCATCGCGGTGACGTCCGAAGAGGTCTACGAGCGGTACATGAAATACCTGACCGGCTGCGCCGACCTTTTCCGCAAGGGCTTCACCGACGTTTGCCAGTTCACATGCGAAAAGGGCGTTGCTTAACCGGATTACGAAAAGTGCGTTATACACGTCGAAGGCGAAACGCATCTTTAAGGAGGTCACGGAGATGACGGAGAGCGGGTCGGGGGGCTCGACGGCAATGCGGCCGGCGTATGAGGACATTCAGGCCCACTACGACATCTCCAACGAGTTCTTCGGGCTGTTCCAGGATCCGACGCGGACCTACAGTTGCGCGTTCTACGAGCGTGACGACATGACGCTGGAAGAAGCGCAGCACGCCAAGATCGACCTCGCGCTCGGCAAGCTGGGCTTGCAGCCGGAGATGACGCTGCTCGACGTCGGCTGCGGCTGGGGTTCGGTCATGAAGCGGGCGGTCGAGCGTTACGACGTCAACGTCATCGGCCTGACCTTGAGCAAGAACCAACGCGCCTACGGCAAGGAGCTTCTGGACGGCATCGACACGAACCGTTCCCGCCGGGTGCTCTTGCGCGGCTGGGAGGAGTTCGACGAGCCCGTCGACCGCATCATCAGCATCGAGGCGTTCGAGGCGTTCCCGAAAACGCGGTACAAGGCCTTCTTCGAGATGTGCTACGGCATCATGCCCGGCGATGGCCGGATGGTCTTGCAGACCATCATGGGTCACCCGCTGAAGCGCTGGCCGGAGATGGGGATCCCGATCACCATGACCGACCTGAAGTTCATGCGGTTCATCGCCAAGGAGATTTTCCCGGGCGGTTCGGTGCCGTGCGACGAAGACGTCGTCGAATTCTCGGGCGGCGCCGGATTCTCGGTGGAGGCGACTGATCTGCTGAGCCCGCACTACGTCCGGACCCTCGACACCTGGGCGCAGGCCCTGCAGGAGCACCGCGACGACGCAATCGCCGTCACGTCGGAGCAGATCTACGACCGCTACATGCGGTACCTGACGGGTTGTTCCGACTTCTTCCAGCGGGGCATCTGCGAGGTCGGCCAGTTCACCCTCGTC
>DATFCF010000106.1:0-12574 GCA_035253445.1 Mycobacterium sp. | reverse complement strand
GACGGCCTCGCCGCGAAGCTGCCACACGAGTTCGCAGAGCTGTGCGAGCGCCTGGGCGGGTACCGCTTCGCCGAAGCTGGCCAACCCCCCCGAGGGATTGACCGTCGCGGCATCGCCGCCCAGGCTCGTCGCGCCCCGCCGAATGAGCTGCTCGGCTTCGCCCTCCGGGCACAGGCCGAGGTTCTCGTACCAGTCCAACTCCAAAGCGGTGGACAGATCGTAAACCTCGGCGACATCAACGTCTTTCGGTGCGATGCCGGCCTGTTCGTAAGCGGTGTGGGCGATCGAGTCGCGGAACGAACGGGGCGGGGGCGGGACCACCGCGGTGGAATCGGTGGCGATGTCGGGCAGCCCCAAACCGGTATCAGGAAAGGTCGGTGTCACCGTGGATACCGCTGCCAGCGTGACCTTCGGCCGGCCGCTGGCGGACGGACTCACAGACTTACGGGTTGCGAAGTCGGCGGAGCACAAAACGACGGCCGCGGCGCCGTCGGACGTGGCACAGATGTCGAGCAGATGCAGCGGCGATGCCACCACCGCAGAAGCCAGCACTTCATCCTCCGTCACCGCCTTGCGATACCGCGCCCGGGGATTCTGCAGGCCATGGCGGGCGTTTTTCACTTTCACCTTGGCGAAATCGCGCTGGGTCGCGCCGTAGCAGTGCATGCGCCGCCGAGCGTACAAGCCGAAGTAGGCGGGATTGGTGGCACCAAGGAGGCGGAACCGCAGCCAATCGAGATCATCGGGCCGTTCCCCTGGATTGGGCGCAAGGAAGCCTTTCGGGGTGGTGTCGGCCCCGACGACCAGAACGACATCGGCCAGGCCGGCCATGATCTGCGCTCGGCCATAGGCGATCGCCAGCGCGCCCGACGCGCACGCCCCGTACACCGTCGCGACCTGAGTTCCGTTGAAGCCCAACGCTGCCGCCATGGTTGACCCGGCCACGTAGCCGGGGTAACCGTTGCGCACGGTCTCACCGCCGACAATCAGATCGACGTCGGTCCACGACAGGCCGGCGTCGTCGAGCGCCTCTCGGGCTGCGGCAACCCCGTAATCCACAAACGGGCGACCCCATTTGCCCCAGGCAGTCATCCCAACGCCTAGAACCACGGCGTTCTCAGGCATCGGCGGGTTCCTCCTCCACAGGGCTCCACCGCCACATCAGGTGAACTGAGTCGTCGGTCTCGAACAGCGGCTCGACAACGAGTTCGACGGGATGACCGACGTACAAGTCGTCGACCGTGCAGCCGTCCACCAATTGACCGAGCACGATCAGTTGATCCTCGTCGAGCAGCACCGCCGCGAGCGCGAACGGCCGGTAGGTATCGGTCGGGCTGATATACGGGGATGGCGGTTGATACTGAGCGTCGGTGTAAGACCAGACTCGGCCCCTGCGGCCTAGCGGGGCGGCGTGCAGATCCGCCGCGCTGCATCCGGGATTCGGGCACGTCGGGCGCGGCGGGAAAGCCACGACTCCGCACGACGAGCACCGGGAACCGATCAGGTGGGGCGGCTCGCCCGTCGTAAACCATCCGGCGACGGCCGCCACGGTCTCCTTCGTCTGCACGGGATCACTGTAGGCATCTATGTATCCTGGATGCAAGATTGGAGGCCTGATGGACATATCCCCCACACCGGCTCAAGAGCAATTCCGCGCTGAGGTGCGGTGCTGGCTGACCACCAACAAGCCGAACCTCCCCATGCCGTCGGGCGACACGATCGCAGGGGTCGGCGCACATCTCGAGTGGGAGCGCAGACTCTTCGACGGGGGCTGGGCAGTGGTGTCATGGCCCCGCGAGTACGGCGGCCGAGACGCAAGCCCGTGGGAATGGCTGATCTTCGAAGAGGAATACTTCCGAGCCGGCCTTCCGCAACGCGCATCCCAGAACGGCATCTTTCTGCTCGCCCCGAGCCTGTTCGAGTTCGGCACTCAGGAGCAGAAAGATCGCATCCTCCCCCGGATGGCATCCGTCAAGGACCTATGGTGTCAAGGCTGGTCCGAGCCCAACAGCGGAAGCGATTTGGCCTCACTGACCAGCCGGGCCATTCGCGACGATGCCGGCGGCGGCTGGCGGCTCAACGGGCAGAAAACCTGGACAACCCGTGGCGCAGTCTGCACCCACCTGTTCGGCCTCTTCCGCACCGACCCCACGGCCGAGCGCCATCATGGGCTCACCTACATGCTCGTCGACCTACGCCAACCCGGTGTGACCGTCAGGCCGGTGCGCAAACTCGACGGCGACGAAGGTTTCGCCGAGGTGTTCTTCGACGACGTGTTCGTCCCCGACCGCGACGTGCTGGGCGAAGTGAACAACGGATGGTCGGTGGCGATGGCAACCACGGGATCGGAGCGTGGACTCACGCTTCGCAGCCCCGGACGGTTCAATGCCGTGACGACAAAGCTGGTGTCCTTGTATCGGGAGCGGGTCGCAGACGGCCGGCCACTCGACCCCAACCTGCGAGGCGAGGTCGCGGACGGCTGGATGGCCGCGCGCGCCTATGAACTCACGACGTGGATGACCGTCACCCGCTTGTGCCGAGGGGAGAAGATGGGATTGGAGGCCAGTCTCAACAAAGTGTTCTGGTCAGAGATGGATATCCGTCTGCACGAGACGGCTCTGCGACTCCTCGGTGACGAGGCAGAGTTCGAGAGCCCCTGGATGTCGGGCTATCAGTTCGCCTTGGCCGGCCCAATCTACGCGGGTACCAACGAGATCCAGCGCAACATCATCGCTGAGCGCCTGCTCGGCCTACCGCGGAGTTAGCGATCATGGACTTTGCCTTCACCGACCACCAATTCGCCTTCCGCGATGCCGCTCGGGAACTTCTCGTCAAGGCGGCGGGGCTCAAAGAGCTACGTGATGCGCGCGATGCCGATCACAGCCTCGATCCGTCGCTTTGGTCACAGCTTGCCGACATGGGCGTTCTTGGCCTGCTCGCCCCGGAGGCCAACGGGGGGCTCGGTCTCCAAGAAGTGGACTTGGTCCTCATTCTGGAAGAGTCCGGCCGCATGGCCGTGGCCGAACCGCTGGTCGAGCATGCCGCCGTGGCTGTGCCGACGCTCGCCGCTTCTGACGCCAAAACCTCAGGCTCAGTGACCAATTGGCTGGACGAAGCAGCTTCCGGGGCGATCGTCGCCACCGCGGCGACTTCGGACCGGACGGCTATCGTCCATGGGGATGAGGCCGATCTCATCCTGGTAGAGGTCCGCGGCGCGGTGTGTGCGGTCCTGCGGAGCGACATCACCGAGGCTCATCGGCGCCGTTCTGTCGACCCCTCTCGACGGATGGCTCAGCTCGCGTGGTCCCGAGCCACACCCTTACCCGGTGTCGATCCTGTGCTCTTCCGCGCCCGCGGCGCTGCTGCGACCGCCGCTGTCCTCTGCGGATTGGCCGCACGGATGATCGAGATGACTGCCGACTACGTGACGCAACGCCGGCAGTTTTCAGTGCCGGTCGGGTCGTTCCAAGCGGTGAAACACCAACTCTCCAATGCCCTCATCGCATTGGAGCACGCCCGGCCGGCGGTGTACTACGCCGCGTGGTCCATCGCCACCGAACAGCCGACGCTCGCCAGGGACGCCTCGTTCGCCAAGGTGTACGCAAACGAGGCGGCAGGCCTGGCCGCCAGGGTTGCGCTCCAAGGTCACGGCGCGATCGGCTACACCTACGAGCACGACCTTCACACCTGGCTCAAGCGCGTCTGGTCTCTTCAGCGAGCCTGGGGCGACACCGGCCACCATCGGCAAAACGTCGCCGCCGCCCTCCTCGGCTGAGGCATGCGCTCCCGTCGTCAGTCCGACGACGGGAGCGGTTTGGCCTCCTTGACGACCAGCGCCGCGCCGTTGACATACAGAGCACCGTTCCCAGGCTTGGTGACGAGCAACTCAAGCCCAAGGGCGTTGTCGACATACCGTTTGCCGAGCAGCGTCGGACCTTCGTGGCCAGGCTCCACTGCCGGGTTGCCCTCGACGTCGGCTTCGAGGGCGACCAAAGCATGCCCACCGCACGACACTTCGACTTCTTCGACCGGTGCTCTGACCACGATGACCTGGGTGTCATCGGCCGGACCCTTCAGTCGCGTCCCAACCTTCAGCTGCATTGCTTCCCTACCTCTCATGGATGAACCCCGCGTCGATCGTGCGGAATCAGGCGATAGCACCGGCCACTTTCAGGCCGACGATCTCTTCCCAGCTCAGCCCAGCGGCCGTCAAGACTCCGTCGGTGTCGGCCGCGTGCGCCGGCGCGGCCCGCAGGGTGGCCGATTGCTCGTCGATCTGGGCAGGGGCATGAATCAGCGGAAGCGTTGCCCCGTTCTCGTACCGCACCCACTGGAGATAGTCATTCGCCACGGCCTGAGCGTCGGCGAGGACGGCGCCGGGCGTCTGAGTGATCGACCACGGTCCGTCCTGGGCGTCCAGCATCCTCACGCATTCGGCGAGGGTGTGTTGCGCAAAGATCTGATCCACGAGGGCAACACACTCTGCGATATTGGCCGAACGGGCGTTGTTGTCGGCGAAGCGCCCGTCTTCGACGAGGTCAGGTCGGCCGACTGCAGCGCAGAACCCCGGCCAGTAGCGGTCGGCGTCGAGCATCGACAGGGTGAGGAACTTGTGATCGCCCGTGCGATAAACGTTCCACAGCGGATTGGGCGGACGGCTGCGGTCGAGCGGTGCAAGACGCTCCTGACCCGACGCGTGCGCGCCGGCGATCGCCGGCTGCATGGCCCACAAACCGGAACCCAGTAACGACACGTCGACGACAGCACCCTTACCCGTCCGTTCGCGTTGGAAAAGGGCAGCGGCGATCCCCCCGGCCATATGCACGCCACTCTGGATGTCGCCGTAGGCAGGGCCAGGCAAACCGATGGGATACCGGGCGTCGGGTGGCATGGCAGCGATGCTGACACCGGAGCGCGCCCAGAACGACACTCCGTCGTAACCACCCTTGTCGGCGTCGGGGCCCTTCGGACCGTGCCCGGTCCCGCGTGCGTAGATGATCCGCGGGTTCCGGGCCAGCACGTCGTCGACGTCAATCATGAGTCGCTTCCGGGCTGGCGCAAGGAAGTTCGTCACGAATACATCGGCCTGCTCGCAGAGCGACAGCAGCAGCTCCCGGCCGTCGGGGTGGGCAATGTCGATACCGACGCTTCGCTTCCCCCGGTTGAGCACTTCCCACAGGTAGCTGACCCCGCCTTCACCGGGCGCCACTCCATACGCGGCCAGGCCGCGGAGGGGATCGCCTGTCTCGGGATGCTCAACCTTGATGACGTCGGCTCCCCAGTCGGCCAGGACGGCCCCCGCAGCAGGACCAAAGGCGTACATGGCGACCTCGAGAACCCGCACGCCGCCCAATACGCCGTGAGTCATTGCATCCGCTCGGTCAGTAACTGCCGGGCTCGAATCAGTTGTTCAACCCGGAGCTTGCTCTCGGCGCAGTCAACGCCCTCCGGTGCAGCTGCGATTCGGTGCTGAACTTCCTTGATCTCTTCGTCGAGTCGTTCTGCGGCAAGGTCGAGGGTCAGCAGATCCTGATCTTCCCAGTCAGACTTGCCCGCGAGGGAGCTCTCGCCTGTTCCGCTCCCCGACTGGTCGTCGGTCCCCATATGACGCCTTTCTTGGATCCTGGATACATAATTCCGCACCCAGGATAGCGCCCTTTGGAAACTCCGGCAGTTAGGATCAGGCACGTGGAGACAAACTGGACCGTGCTCAGCCGGCCACGCCTAGTCGACGACGTCGTCCGAGCGCTCCGGGAGAAGATCATTCGCGGAGAACTTCCTCCGGGTACACAGTTGCTCCAGATCGACCTCGCGGCCCAGCTCGGCGTCAGCCGCACCCCCTTACGCGAGGCGTTCCGGATTCTGGAGAACGACGGACTCCTGAAAACGTCGAACAATAACCGGACCGTCGAGGTCGTGACGTTCACAGCGGCCGACCTGCGTGATATGTACGAGATCCGCGAGGTCGTCGACGGACTGGCCGCCCGCCTCACCGCCGCCCGGGGCCTCTCCACCGACGAGGAGGCACAGGCGCGGCGCCTCCTCGCCGAGATGTCTCGGACCTCGAAGCCGCATGACCCACTGGGTCGAACGGAAGCCCATGCCGCGTTCCACTCGTTCTTCCTCGAGCACTCCGGCAACAATCAGCTGCACAGCTTCATCCCGCTGGTCCGCACAAGTTCGTCCGCGCTTCGGCTGCCATTCCTCGACAGTCCCGAGAACGTCCAGCTTCCCGCCAACGGCGCGATGAAGAGCCATAAGGAGCTCCTCGACGAGTCGCAGGAGAGTCATGCGGGGATTCTCGAGGCGGTCCTGCAGGGCAGCGGCTCGACCGCGGAGAAGGTCGCACGTCGGCACATCACCCGAACGCTCCGCTTCGTCGACAACTTCGACGACTGGCGACGCATCGTCGCCGAGGCGGCGGAAGCGCGGGACAAACCGCCGCCGAAAGCCCGCCGCCGAAAAGCAGGCAGCTAGTCTCACCAGTCCTTCGCGGACGGCTGTTTGGGCATTGTATCCTGGATGCAGGCCATCTATGCTGGCTCTCGTTGATGGTGCACCGGCTAGTGGCGGAGGACACGAGTGGATGGAATGGCCGATTTCGACCGCGTCGCCGCCCAGGTGCGGAACTGGGGTCGGTGGGGCGCCGAGGATGAACAGGGGACGCTCAATCTCATAACCGGCGATAAGGTTCGGGAATCGGCAGATCTTGTTCGCACCGGCAAGGTCTTGCCACTCGGTATCCCGTTGGGCGCCGACGGCCCCCAGGGCATATTCAAATTCCGCACGAATCCGGTCCACCTGATGACTGTCGACGGCGGCGACGCCACCCACTTTGCCGACCAGGCAAGAAATTGGACGGCCAATCCGTCGGCTCAGGTGATGGCCGGCATCTTCGACGCCAGCCGCTTCCGGTTCAACGACGACTACATCATGATGCCGCTGCAGGCCGGCACACAGTGGGATGCTTTGTCCCACGCTTACTACGATGACCTGCTCTACAACGGATTTCCCGCGCAGTCCGTCACCAGTCAGGGTGCGGTCCACTGCGGGATCGACAAAGTCGATGGGAAGGGCATCGTCTCGCGCGGTGTGCTGCTGGACGTGGTGCGCCACCGGGGAGCCGCCACAGCGCTCGAGCACGGCAAGCAGGTCACACCCGAAGAGCTCGACGAAGTAGCCCGGGCACAGGGTGTCACGATCGGACGCGGCGACATCGTGCTGATTCGGACGGGATGGTGGAACAGGTTCCTGGAGACGGGCGAGCCGGGCACTGAAGTGGCTGGGCTGAACTGGCGCTGCGCACTATGGTTCCATGACCTCGAGGTGGCCGCTGTCGCCAGCGACAACATCGCCGTCGAAGACCTGGAGTCCGGCGTCGAAGGTATGTTCCTGCCGCTGCACTGCCTGTGCCTGCGCGATATGGGTCTGACCCTTGGCGAGTACTGGGACTTGACTGCGCTGGCTGCGGACTGTGCCGCGGACGGCATCTACGACTTCCAGCTGGTTGCTCCTCCGCTGCGGGTTACCGGAGGCGTCGGCTCGCCACTCAACCCGCTCGCCATCAAGTAGTTGGATGCGGCGTCATCGGTCCGTTCCTCGATGGGCAGATGTCGTCAGCCTGGGTGGCCAATGACGCGGGTGTCGAGGTACTCCTCGAATCCGGCCACTCCCCACTCGCGCCCGAGACCGCTCTGCTTCATCCCGCCAAAGGGGCTGTCGGGCGCGAACCAGGTCGCACCGTTGACGTCCATCGTTCCGCTGCGAACACGCTTGGCCACCGCGAGTGCACGCGCGTCCGATCCCGACCACACCGCGCCCGACAGTCCGAACACGGAGTTGTTGGCGATCGCGACGGCCTCGTCTTCAGTGTCGTACCGGATCACCGCGAGTACCGGGCCGAAAATCTCCTCCTGGGCGATTGTTGCCTCCGGGTGTACATCCGCTATCACCGTCGCCTCGACGAAGTAGCCGGTGCTGGCGTCCCGGGGCACCCCGCCGCCGGCGACCAGCCGGCCACCCTCAGCCAGCCCCTTTTCGATGTACTGCAGGACGCGGCGCTGGTGGGTATCGCTGATCTGCGGACCCATGTGGGTGTCCGGGTCGCGGGGGTCGCCCCACGCGACCTGCGATGCCGCGTCGGCGGCGATTTCGAGGGCGGCCTCGTAATGCGACTTCGGCAACAGCAACCGGGTGAGGTTGGTGCACGCTTGGCCGGAATGCCGGGTCATACGGGACACGTTGAACCGCACTGCGGCTTCGACATCGGCATCGTCGAGGACGATGTTCGCCGACTTGCCGCCCAGTTCCAGGGCGACCTTCTTCACTCCCTGAGCCGCGGCGGCCATGATCTGCTTGCCTACCGGGGTCGATCCGGTGAAGTGGATCATTTGCACGTAGGGGTGCGCGACAAGCGCCTGGCCGACCATCGGGTCGGCGCTGGTGACGATGTTCAGCACGCCCGCCGGGATGTCGGTCTCCTCGGCGACCAGCTTGCCGACGAAGTTGGCCGACCACGGCGTCAGCGGTGACGGCTTGAGCACCATGGTGTTACCCGCAGCCAGCGACGGTCCGACCTTGTAGCACAGCTGCTGGATCGGATAGTTGTAAGGCGTGATCAGTGCATTGACCCCCCAAGGCTCGCGGATGAGAAGCCGCGCGTTGGGCGGGTTCATCGCCGGGTGAGGCGCAAGTTCACGTTCGAAGGCATAGCTGTCGGCGAGCTCGACGGAGTCGGCAAGTTCCGCAACCGGCATCTCGAGTTGGACGGCCTTGGTCATCTTGACCGGGCAGCCGACCTCGGCGACCAGAATTGCTCGTAGCTCCTCGATGTGACGCTGCATGGCATCCTGCAGCTGCGCAAGACACCGAGCCCGAAAGCCATGGTCCTTGGACCAGGCTGTGCTCTCAAAGGCTCGTTGAGCCGCCGTGACTGCGGCCTCCACGTCCTCGAGTCCCGCGTCAGGTGCCTGACCGATTTCGATCTCTCGATAGGGGTCCACGTTCGCGGAAGTCTTTCCCGAGCGCGCCGGAACGAGCCTGCCGTCTATCAACAACTCGGGTGTGAAGGCCGCGGACAAGTCCACCTCGTCCGTCACGTGAGGCAGGGCCACTGCTTCATACCTCCTTGGGAAGTTCGGTCATGGTCCCGGCGTCGTAGTAGAACAGCTGGATCTCGGTCACCTTGCCGTCGCGCAATGTGAATTGCTCCAGCATGTGGGTGAGAACGCCGCTCGCACGGTCCGGAATCCCAATGCAACCGACTACTCGCTCACCGTCAGCGATCACGTGATGCACCTTCACATGGGCCACATCGAGATACTTGCCGACTATTGGGAAGAGGTGGAGAAACTCTTCCTTGCCGTGACACACCTTTCCGTATGGCAAGAATGGCGGCTCGGAAACGACGATGTCATCGCTGAAGTGGGCGAAGAGCCCATCGACGTCGCCTGCCATCACCGCGGCGTACATTGCTTCCACGATCGCCCGGTTCTGCTCCGTGAGGGACTGTTTCAGTGTCACCCATCCTCCTTCAGACGAGACCGCCCAGCTGGGCGACCTCTTCAATGACGTCCTGCGGGTCACGATCGGGCACCCACGGCGCGATGGAAAGCTCCGCGCCGCCCTCGTAGGCGACTTCCAGGTACTGCTTGTAAATGTCTGCCGTGCTGTAGATGAAGGAGTGGATCCGGCGCAGTGAGGCGGGATCGCGCCCGATGGCTTCACATTCAGCGTCGAGTTGCTTCGTCGCGACGTGCAGTTCATCGACGGGAAGCTGCATATTGATCCAGCCGTCGCCCAGCCGCGCCGCCCGCTTCAGTGCCATCCGGCTTTGCCCACCCACGAGGATCGGCGGACGGGGTTTCTGGATCGGCTTCGGCAGTGCCACTGCGTCGCTGAACGATACGAACTCGCCTTCGTACGTGGCCAATTCGTCCTGCCACAGACGTGTCATCGCCTCGATGTACTCATCGGCGCGCCGGCCACGCCGCTCGAATGGGATTCCCAGAGCGTCGAATTCTCGCTTGCACCAGCCGACGCCGAGGCCTAGTTCGACCCGGCCCCCGGAGAAATGGTCCACTGCCACAACATCTTTGGCAAGAAGAACGGGGTTGCGCTCGGTAACAATAAGGATATTGGTTCCCAGCCGGATACGCGACGTCGTGCTCGCGGCCGCCAAGAGCCCAAAAAGCGGGTCGTACCAACCCTGCCGTTGCGCGAATGGCGGCTGCCCGTCGGCGCTGAAGGGATACTCCGGCTCGTACTGCTCAAACAGCACAACATGGTCGGGAAGCCACAGCGCCGAAAAGCCCATATCTTCTAGGCGTTTCGCCGCCGCGGCGCAATCTTGAAGGGTGTTCCCCGGCTGCCCGTCAAAAAGCAGAATGATCCCAATATCCACGACGTCCTCCTGTATGGGTTTCTCTCGTCGAGATCTGAATAAGCGGCTGCCGCCACCCCGGGTGGCGGAGCCGGCACCGCGTCGCCAAGAGATCAGCTGCCGAACAATGCCTCTTGCAAACCTGCTTCGCGCGCAAGTTCCTCGTACTTCCCGGCCAGGGGAGAAATCAGTGGCGCAGACATCAGAACCGTGGCCATCGAGCCCTCCGCCCTGATCGCCCCTTTGGCCACCGCCAGAGGAACATTGACCTTGCCGCGCCAGAACTCGTGCGCAGTGTCGGCCGTCATGTAGAGGTCCACGCGCGGCACGAACCGTGAGCCGTCCCCGAATTCCACGACACCGTTGCCGAAATCAAGGGAAACGGTCGCGTCAGGATCCGTCAGGTGCAATCTGATAGCGACGCCCGACGCTCGCAGGTTGTCGCCGAGGTTTTCGGCGTCAAACGCCCAGGCGAACAGCTGCCCGATGCAGCGGTAGAGAACTTCGGCGTCGCTGTACACGGCCACGGAATGCGCCTTCCTTTGGTAGGTCAACTCGTTCAGGACATCGTCGAACGCTGGAGATCACGCAGCACCAGCACTTCGGTGGACGTCCGCTGGCCCGGTGTAAAGCGGACCGGCAACCTTGTAACCCCCTGCACCTGCCCAGATGACCACTCGACCAACGCTTCATCCTCGATCTCGAAGTCTGGGATTCGTCGAAGGAGCTCCTCGATCAGGACGCGCAGCTCGACGCGGACGATGTGCGAACCGAGACACCGGTGAATAGACGCGCCAAATGCGAGGTGCCGGTTGGTGATTCGGTCCGGATCGAACTCTCCGGAGCGATCGAACTCCCGCCCGTCCCGATTGGCCGCGCCGAGTAAGAGAAGGATGCGGTCTCCAGCTTTGATCTGCTGCCCGCCAATCTCGGCGTCCTGGGTCGCGGTGCGGGCTGGATTCACCGGAGCGTACAGCCGCAGGAACTCCTCGACCGCTGACGGGACTTTGCTTGGGTCCGCAGCAAGGTTTTGTCTGAGCTGCGGGTCGCGAGCGAGGTGCATGAGGATTGAGCCGAGAGCGCGCTGGGTGGTGTCGATGCTGGCGAGGACGAGCACGAAGCAGAAGCCCATCAGCTCCTCTTCGTTGAGGCGCTGACCGTCAAACTCCGAACTCACCAGGAGCGACATCAGATCCTCCCCCGGGTTCGCCCGCCGTTCCTCGAGCAGAGCGTAGAAGTAGGTATACAGATCGAGCATCGCCTCGGCGCCGGCTTCGAAGTCGGAGATCGCGAGGTGAACTATCTTGTACGTCCACTCATCGAACTTCGCGGCGTCGGCTGCGGGAAGACCGAGCGCAGTGGTGGCCACCAGCGTTGGCAACGGATTCGCGATCGTTTGGCACACGTCGGACCGACCGTCCTCGATAAACGTGTCGATCAAGCCGTTGACGTACCTCCGGATCGAGTCTGCATAACTCTGGGCTCGACGAGGCGAAAAAGGAGCGGCGACGAGTTTGCGGTAGCGCTGATGGTCGGGCGGATCCAGCTCCAAGGGGATCATCCGAGTCGCCTGCGGGAACATCGGCAACGATGTCGGATAGTTCGAGAACGTCTCCGGACGATGGATGACGTCGTACGCCTCGGAGAAGCCGTTCACCACCCAGAATCCGCCATGCTCGTCGCTCTTCCCGATCGGACATTGCGCCCGCAGGCGGTCGAAAGCGGCGTACCACACATCAGTGTCGCGGTTGATTGCACAGTGATCGAATGTGGGATATTCGGACAGCTCGTCGAGCCCGATCTCGCGTCTCCCAGCGTGGTCATTCATGATGAAAACACCTTTCTCTCAGTTCTGCATTGAACTGCTGTGGTGCTGACCCGGGCCCGCGTACGGCCCTGTGCGCCAATCACTTCTCGAGAGTGATTGCGCGTTCGGGGCAGTCAGCACGCGCTCGCTCAGCAGCGTCTACGAGCGCGGTGTCGTCGCGGCACAGTCTCTCGACAAGCACTTCGGCGTGACCGTCGTCGTCGACCGGATCGAAGAGGTCGGGCGCCCCTGCATAACAACGGCCATGGCCTTGGCACAGGGACGCATCCACGAGAACTCTCATTGTTCTCCCCCTCTCCTTTCGGGGTAGACCCGATCGGTGCCGAACGCGGTCGCATTAGTGCATCCTGGATGCAGTATCAGAC
>DATFCF010000105.1:0-2041 GCA_035253445.1 Mycobacterium sp. | reverse complement strand
GCGTCTGCTCTCACAGTCGACCGACTCTATGACGCTTGACACATCGTTTCGGGCGGGGCATTCTTGAATCTACACCAACGGACTACTGTCCGCCAGACGGACAATAATCTTTTGAACAGCATTTTTGCCGTTGAGAGATCGTTCGGGTGAAGCAAAACTGAAGATGTGCTGCGCGACGCCGCGAGCGCACCGGTGACGGTGAGGCGGCTGGGGTTCTCCGAGACGAACCCTGGGAAGGGCATTCGCTGACCCGCGCCCTGCACGAGCACCCACACCCCGCCTGCCGGTCGGGCGGACAACGAAGAACCTCGAAAGGATCACCAGCGATGAAAACCTACGACGTCGTCGTCATCGGTTTCGGACCTGTAGGGCAGATGATGAGCACCCAGCTCGGCCAGGCCGGGCACTCGGTTGCGGCATTCGAAGCCCACGAAACCCTCTACGGCCTGTCCCGGGCCGGGCACATGGACGACGAGATCGTGCGCACGCTGCAGAAGATCGGGATCGCCGAGGAGTTCAAGTCCGACGCGGTGCCGTGGGAGATGTACGACATGCGCACGAAGGCGTTCGACGGCGACTTGTTGCTGCGCCTGGACTGGAGCACGACCGGCCCGCACGGGCACCGTGGGCACTGGATCTTCTACCAGAACTACCTCGAGCTCGCGATGAACGGCGCCGTCACCGGAACCGGCAACGTCGAGGTCACCATGGCCACCAGGGCGGTGGACTTCGAGCAGGACGAGGAGGGTGTCACCGTCACCCTCGAAAGCCGCAAGACCGGCGAACGCACGCAGGTGCGCGCCAAATATCTGGTGGCCGCGGACGGGGCGAACAGCTCCATCCGGGAAGCCCTCGGCATCAGGAGCTGGGTCGGCAACTGCGACTACGAACAGCTCGTGGTCGACTGTAAAGAGAAGCGCAAGTTGAACTTCGAGTTCGACAACGGCCAGTTCGCCGATCCGGCCCGACCGGGCTGCCTGTTCCAGCTCGGTGCCCAGCATCACCGCTGGGAATGGACCCTGCTGCCCGGTGAGAAGCCGGAAGACTTCACCGAAGAACGCGTCTGGGAGTTGCTGTCCCCGTGGGTGGGACCCGACGACGTGGAGATCCTGCGCCGCCCGGTCTACCGGTTCCGCGAGGTCGTCGCCGAACACTGGCAGGACCGGCGGGTCTTCCTCGCGGGCGACGCCGCGCATGTGCTGTGGCCGTTCGCCGGCGAGGGCATGTGCAACGGCATCCGCGACGCCTCCTCGCTGGCCTGGCGCTTCGACCTGGTGCTGAAAGGGCAGGCCTCACCGCAGATCCTCGACAGCTACACCGCCGACCGCAAACCCATCTTCGTGGCGTGGATGAACCTCTCCCGCGAGATCGGTCTGCCCTGCGTCGTCACCGATCCCGCGATCGCCGAAATGCGCGATCAGGGCATGAAGGCGGCACTGGCGGATCCGTCGCTGATCCCGCCGTTCCCGCAGATCCCCGGCCCCACCTCCTTCGTCCGCCCCGACGACCCGACCGCCGGCACGGTCGGCTACCAGGGGATGGTGCAGGTCGACGGATCGACCGGCCTGTTCGACGACCTCGTCGGCAAGGGCTGGGTGCTGCTGACCACCGACGCCGCCGCCCTGACCTCGTTGACCGACCGGCAGCGCGACTTCATCGACGGGATCGGCATCGTCACCGCCCACGTCGGCGCCCCCGGCTCCGGCGCCCCGGTGATCGACGTGGACGGCACCTACCGCACTTGGCTGACCGCACTGGGCCGCTCGACCGTGCTGGTCCGACCGGACTTCTGGCTGTTCGGCAGTGTGGCCGACCCCGCTGATGCCGGCCTGCTGCTCGACTCGCTGGCCGAGGGCTTCGCCGGACGCTTCCCCGCCCCCGCACCGGTTCCGCAGCCCGACGCCCAGCCCGCCACGGTCTGAGCGATGACGAATACCGAACACGACACCACCGACACCGCGCCGTGGCGGGCGGAGGTCGACGCCCACAAGCGGGCCATGCCGCTCCAGCGCCTGATCGGCAACGGCATGGACTACGCCGA
>DATFCF010000104.1:0-6200 GCA_035253445.1 Mycobacterium sp. | reverse complement strand
CCCGACGGTGCACGCGCCGCCGGCGCCGACGGCCATCCCTGGCGATAACTAAAACCGCGACAGGTTCACTCGGACGTACTCTGGCGTCCGTGGTTGTCCGGCATGTCGGTGTGCTGGCGCTGATTGCGGCCGGGGTGTTGGTGCTCGTCTCCGACCTTCGACCCTCGGCGGTGTTCAACAGCGCCGGTGCGATCGGCGGCCCGTATTCGTACCTATTGGCGAGTTCGACCGACCTCGGGCCGTCGCACCGCGCCGACACCCAGCTGACCGCGGTGCTGCACGGCTCGCAACGGCCCGCCGCGCTGTTCGGCTGGGCCGACGGCAACGGCCTGGCGGTGCGCTGGCAGCCCGGCCAGCGATGGGCGATCGTCGAGGGCGCCGCCGAGAAGCTGGCCCATGCCTTCGGTGTCGACGTGCACGACTACCGGGGCCAGCGCGGCCAGGTGTTCTACGCGTCGCCTCAACAGCCGTCGATACCCGAGCCGCTGCGCAGCGAGGTCGCGGAGCTGGGCCGGATCCTCGGGTATACGCCACACCGCATGTCGCGGCCCGACTTCTTCCCGTTGGATGTGCCCGACAAGGGGCTGACCCCGGGCGCGCTGCTCAACACCTACAACGCCGGCCAGTTGGCCGCTTCAGGTTTCACGGGCAAGGGCACCACGATCGTGTTCTTCGCCTTCGACGGGTTCGACCAGGCCGACCTCGATACGTTCGCCACCACCTACGGCCTGCCGCAGTTCACCCCGACGGTGGTCGGCGGTCAGGCCGGCGAGCCGCGCGGTGAGACGACGATGGATCTCGAAGTGGCCCACGCGATTGCACCCGATGCGCGCAAGGTCGTCATCAACGCCCGTCCGACGGTCGAAGGCGACGGTGCCTTCGAGAAGATCGGGCAGATGTTCGCATCCGCCGACGAGGAGTTTCCCGGTGCGGTGTGGAGCTTCTCGATCGGGTGGGGCTGCGACAAGCTGCTGACGGGAGCCGACCTCGCGCCGGTTCGGTCGGCGCTCGCGACGGCGCTGTCGCATGGCACGACGGCGTTCAACGCGAGCGGGGACCTTGCCGGTTTGGAATGCAAGGGCGGCGACGATTGGTCGTCACCGCCGGGGCAGTCCGATATCGGGCTGGATTCCGTCGCGTCCTTGCCCGAGATGGTCGACGTCGGCGGCACCACGCTGTCGACCGACGCGAACGGCGTATGGCTCGCGGAGCAGGCATGGTTCGACGTGCCGTTGTCCATCGGTACCGGCGGTGGAGTGTCCTCGCTGTTCGACCGTCCCGAATGGCAGCGTGAGGTGCTGCCCGACCAGGACCCGTCGCGCCGGCTGACCCCGGACGTCTCAGCGGTCGCCGACCCGTTCACCGGCGTGCGGATCATCTACAAGGGCCAGCAGGTGGTTGGCGGCGGCACCTCGCAGTCGGCCCCGATCTGGGCCGGCCTGGCGGCGATGATGAATCAGTATCTGCTGTCCAATGGTGGACGGGCGCTCGGCGATCTCAATCCGCTGCTGTATCGCATCGCCGCGGGGGCTCCGCTGCCTGCGTTCCGCGACATCACCTTGGGCGGCAACGCCGTTGCCGACGCCGGCCCCGGCTACGACCTGGCCACCGGGCTGGGCACACCGGACGTCGACAACCTCGTCCGCAACCTGCTCATCTTCCAAAGGGCAACGCCATGAGCACCGGACCCGAATCGAACGAGAGTGTCCCGACCGCGGAATGCCGGGTCTGCCAGACCGACGTTCCCGCCGGCGAGTACTGCGGGCTCTGCGGTTGCCATCTGACCCCGCGGCGCGGGGAGGGCCCGGATTGGCTGCGCATCAGGGATTTCGGCGCCGCACCGGGGGAGCACCTGCTTCAGCCGTCGTTGACCAGCTCGTTGTTCCCGCACCTGCCGTCGCGGTCTCGGACGGCGTTCCGGCTGGGGCTTGTGGTGGTGTTGGTGGCGCTGGTGGCGTTCACGCTGCTGCGATTACCGGCGGCGCTGGTCACGGTGTCCGCGCTCGGCTTGCCGCTGCTGTTTCTCATCTATCTGCGCGAGTCCGATGCGTTTCACGATGTGCCGCTTGGCACTTGGGTGCTCACCGCGGCGCTGGGGATCGGGCTGGCTGTCGGCTGGGTGCTGCTCACCGGTGCGGCGGTCGCCCGCTCCTATGGCATCGCGCTTGGCAGCGGCATCGTGGGCGCCCGCATGCTGCGCGACGGGATCGGCATCCCGCTGGGTGGGGTGGTCCTGATGCTGATGCCTGCGGTGATCGTGCGGCTGCTGCGTCCTCCCACGCGAGAAGCGTTGGAAGGATTCATGATCGGCGCACTCGGTGCGCTCAGCTTCACGGCCGCGGCCACCCTGACCCGACTGGCCCCTCAGTTCGGTTCGGGTGTGGTGAGCAAACGCCCGATGGAAAGCCTCGTCGTCGAGGCGGGCATCAGGGGGGTGGCGGTGCCGCTGACCGCCGCCGCGGCGGGCGGATTGATCGGCGCCGCACTGTGGTTCACCCGGCCGCCGAGCAAGGAACATCAGCGCCCGGGCCTGGTGCGGCTGGTGCTGGTGCTGTTCGCCGCCGCGGTGCTGGTGGTGTATCTGGCCTTGGGTCTGATCGACGTCTCGCACTTTCCGCAAATGTTGATGTTGGTCTCGTATCTGGGTGTGGCACTGGTGGCGTTGCTCTTGCTGCGCGTCGGCCTGCACCTGGCGCTGCTGCACGAAGCGCACGACGAGATCCAAACCGATGAGCCGCTGTTGTGCCCGCATTGCGGTCATGTCGTTCCCGATATGGCGTTCTGCCCGGCCTGCGGTGCGGCGACGCGCGCGTCGTCACGCACGTCCCGAAAGACGCGACGAGAGATACGGCCCGTCCGCACCGAGGCGGAGCCAGAGGGCCCATGACCGCGCCGACCTCCCGATCGCCGAACTTCTTTCCGGGTTACGCCGTGCCCGGTGGGGAATACGCGGCCCCGCCGCTGCGCCGCACATCGCGCACGCGGCTGGTGCTGACATGGTTTCTCGCGATCGCCGTGATCGCGGCGACGCTGGTCGGGGTTTCGGCGTTGATCGCCAAGCCGCCGGTGCGCTACATGTGCCCGCCCGACTGTGGGCGGCCGCCGACGGGCACTCCCGTGGAGATCAATCCCCGCTTCACCGCCCCTGACGGGACGTTCTCGGTGTCCTATCCCGTAGAGAGCACGGCGTACAAGATCACCACCAAACCCAATGGGGTGACGGCAGATTTCCTGGCGGGCGACGGTGGCACCCTGCAGTTGTTCAGCCAGGCCGCCGCCAACCGCTCACCGCAGGACATCGCCACGGCCCTGGTGAACGAGACGTTCCCCGACACCCGCACCGCCTACGAGATCCCCAACGCGATGGTCGGATACCAACCCGGTTACGGAAAGGTGGCCGACTGCTGGCCCCAAGGCGCCAATAGCAGCTACATGAGGATGCGGGTGATCGTGATGGTGGCCGTGAAGAATGACCTGGCCCTGGTGGCTGCCGCTGTCGGCCCGTTCCGGCAGTTCGGCCCCGACTCCGGCATCGGGAAACCGTCCGGCGCCAATCTCCAAATCGCTTTGGACATGGGCAAATACGTCAACAGTTTCAGCTGGCGAGGCGACCCGCCGCGGTGAGCTCATCGGTCAGGGGATAGCCCCTGTCCTCGGCGACGTTTGCCAGCAGGTTGCGCAGCCGTCGCCGGCCGCGGTGCACCCGCGACATCACCGTGCCGAGTGGGACGCCGGTGAGTTCGGCGATCTCCTTGCATCGCATCCCCTCGACGTCGGCGTAGTAGACCGCCGTACGCAGCTTCTCGGGCAGCATTCGCATGGCCCCCGCAACGTCGTTGTCCCCCAACGAAGCCAGCACCTCGTCTTCGGCCGACCATAGGCCGCGGTCGGAATGACGCGCATCGGCAGCCATCTGGCTGTCGGTGATCTCCTCGGTCAGCCAATGGGCGGGTCCCCGCTGACGTTTGCGATAACTGCTGATGTGGCTGTTGAGCAGGATCCGATACAGCCAGCCACCCAGGTTCGTGCCGTCACGGTACGTGTGAAATCCGGCGAACGCCTTGGCCGCCGTCTCCTGGAGTAGATCCTCGGCATCGGCATGATCCCGAGTCAATCTGAACGCATGACGGTACAGTCCGTCGAGCAGTGGAATCGCGTCCCGCTCGAACCGCGCCGTCAATTCCGCACCTGCGAACTGCTTGTCCCCGAACATAGTTCGACTCTTGTGCGTGGCGGCCGCCCAGTCAGCACGGCTGGCCCCCAAGCTCCCGAGGGCAAACCCGAACCGTCGACTACCGGTTATCCCCCATGGCGCGGCGAGAGTCCTGGCTAGACCGACGCCTTCACCTTGGACGCGACCGATTCCGGCATCGGCTCATAGCGCGCGAAGGACCGGGTGAAGGACCCTGCGCCGTGTGACAGCGAGCGCAGGTCGATCGCGTACCGGGTCAGTTCGACCTCGGGAATCTCGGCCTTCACCATGGTGCGATCGTCGCCGACCTTTTCGGTGCCCAGCACGCGACCACGGCGGCCGGCCAGGTCACCCATCACCGCGCCGACCAGATCGTCGGGCACCATCACGGACACCACATCCACGGGTTCGAGCAGATTCACCTTGGTCGCAGACGCGGCCTCACGCAGCGCCAGCCCGCCCGCCATCTGGAACGCGAAGTCCGACGAGTCCACGCTGTGGGCTTTGCCGTCGAACAGCGTCACCCGGATGTCGACCACCGGGTAGCCGGCGCCTCCATCACCAGGTAAGCCCTTCTCCATCTGCGCGCGCACCCCCTTCTCGACGCTCGGGATGAAGTTGCGTGGCACCGCACCGCCGACCACCTTGTCGACGAACTCGAAGCCCGACCCCTCAGGCAGCGGCTGTACCTCGATATCGCACACCGCGTACTGACCGTGCCCGCCGGACTGTTTGACGTGCCTGCCGTGGCCTTTTGCGTTACCGCCGAACGTTTCCCGCAGCGGTACGCGCAGCTCAACTGTGTCAACTGCGACGCCGTACCGGCGCGACAGCGCTTCGAGGACCACGCCGGCATGGGCTTCGCCCATGCACCACAACACGATCTGGTGGGTCTCCGGGTTCTGCTCGATGCGCAGCGTCGGATCCTCAGCGGCCAGCCGCTGCAACCCGACCGACAGCTTGTCCTCGTCGGTCTTGGCGCGGGGTTGCACCGCGATCGGCAGCAGCGGTTCGGGCATCGTCCACGGCTTGAGCACGAGCGGCTCGGACTTGTCGGACAGCGTGTCGCCGGTCTCGGCGCGGCTCAGCCGGCCGATGGCGCAGATGTCGCCTGCCACCACATACGGCGCGGGCCGCTGCTGCTTGCCGAGCGGGAACGACAGCGTGCCGATGCGCTCGTCCTCGTCGTGGTCGGCGTGGCTGGTGGAGGAACCGTTGCGATCGGCGGAACCGAAGAACGAACTGAGATGGCCCGACACGTGCACCGTCGCGTCGGGCCGGATCGTCCCGGAAAACACCCGGGTCAGGCTGACCCTGCCGACGTACGGATCCGATGTCGTCTTGACCACCTCGGCCAGCAGTGGCCCGCCCGGGTCGCAGGTCAGGCCGTTGCGCGAAGCGCCCTGCGGGGTGAACACCTCGGGCATCGGATGTTCGGCTGGGGCGGGGAATCCGCTGGTGGCGATCTCGAGCAGCTCGAGCGTGCCGACGCCGGTGCTGCTGCACACCGGGATGACCGGGAAGAACGACCCTCGCGCGATCGCCTTCTCGAGGTCGTCGATCAGCACCGATTGGTCGATCTCCTCACCCCCGAGGTAACGATCCATCAGCGTCTCGTCCTCGGACTCCTCGATGATTCCCTCGATCAGGGTGCCGCGCAGGCCCTCGATCGCCCCGGCGTAGGAGGCGTCCGGTTCGTGTGTGGTGGACCGCTTGCCGTCGGCGTACTCGTAGTGCGTCTGCGAGAGCAGACCGATCACTCCCGTACAGGGCGAGTTGGCGGGCAGGTAGAGCGGAAGGACTTTGTCCCCGAACGCCTGCTGCGCCTCGGCCAGTGCGCTGTCGTAGTTGGCGCGAGCGTGGTCGAGCTTGGTGACCATCACCGCGCGCGGCATCGCGACCTGGCTGCACTCCATCCACAGTGTCTTGGTCAGCTCGTCGACGCCTTCGTTGGCGGCGATCACGAACAGTGCGCAGTCGGCGGCTCGCAGTCCGGCCCGCAGTTCGC
>DATFCF010000103.1:0-2246 GCA_035253445.1 Mycobacterium sp. | reverse complement strand
CAACGACACCACGTCGATCGCATCGGACGTCTCGTTCTGCGCCAGCGTGTGCGAAATGATCTGGCTGGGCGGGATCATCACTTCGCGCACCGGTGTCTCCGGATCGGCCGGGCGAACGAGCTGACTCGTGCTGTCCGTCGCGGCCTGCAGGCTCTCCCGGGCGAAATAGAAGGCCAGAACCGTCCCCACCCAGGTGCCGAGCAGCGGGAGGACGGAAGAGAAAACGAGCCGGGTCATCTCCGTCCGGTCCGGACCCGTCAGCGCGAACACCGCCACCAGAGAAAGCGCGATGACCCCGGTGATGCTGATGCCGATGATCACCGTGGCCAGGATCGCCCGTGTCCGTGCATTCAGGTCGGAAGGGCTTTCCATGACCACCCCTTCTGCATGATCGGAAATGCATGATCGGAGAAATCTCGCCGAAAGGGCGGAAATGATCTCCGGACCGCCATCTCAAGATTAATTCTTCGCGGATCACGCATGGTCTCCAGAGTCGTCTACCTGACCCTTCAAGGATGACATCTCGGGGTTATTCGGCGTTGTTTAGACGTTGCATCGAGGTGTATTCTTCGTACATGAGCCTTGTCGACCAGCACCCCGGATGGAGAAAGGAGTTCCGCGCATGCCCGAGATCAATGTGGTCGAGCGAAATCCCTGTCGAGTCGTCTACCTCGACGTTCACGAGCTCGTTCGCCGGCTGATCATGCATCTGGGACCGACGCTCGTGGCGACCTTGTCGGGCGTGCGGTCCCGCCGGATTCCCCATCGATGGGCGCTGCCCGGCGGCCCCCTGCCGAGCCCGGCGGCGTACGTGCGATTGACAGCGGCTCAGCAGGTGTGGGATTTGATCAGTTCGGCCGAGGGTGACGATATCGCCCGGGCTTGGCTGATCAGTGCCGACACCCATTTGGATGAACACGCGCCGGTCCTGGCGTTGCGCGCGGGAAAGATCGAAGAAGTCGTCGACGCGGCGGTTGCCTTTTGCCGATGACGAGTTCCTGACAGACGGTTGAAAATGGACTAATGGGCGGTCGTCAGCACTTCCCTCGGTGTCCTACCTTGGAGCGATGCCTCGGGTCTCGCTGGAGGACACATGTATGGCATGGCCGCCCGCTCCGTTATGAAGCGGCAATGTGAAACAACTGGTTTGATGTTGGTCGGTGGCCAGGTGGACACGGTGTGGCGTGTCGCGATGACGTCCTACGGTCCACTTAATCCACCGGTGCGTTCGGACTATGGACGAAATGATCGCGGCGGGTGGAGCCGGTGGGATGTCGCCGGCCACCGCACGATCTACGCGGCGACCTGTCGCGTCGGAGCACTCGCCGAAGCCATTGCGCCTCTCCGCGTCGCGATCAACCTGCCGCTGACCGATCTTTTCACCGACGACGAGCCGTTCGATGCGGACGACGATTGGTTCGACGACCTGCCGGACACGGTCTCCAAGGAGTGGCGCGACGAACGCCATTACATGGGTGTCGGGCAGATCGCCGCGTCCTGGCGAATTTCCCGGGGCTTGTATGAACTGCGGCTGCCGCGCAACGGGTGGTTCGTCGACATCGCCGACTCGGCCAGCGTTCATGTGCTCGAGGATTCCGCCGATCAATGGATGCCGGCGAAAAGGTACGGAAAGCCGCTGACTCTCAGCCAGCTGACCGGGTCGGACCGGATGCTCACGACGTCGGCCGCCGAATGGGTCTGGAAGCAGGTGCTGGACGACAAATCTTTGCCGCACGGCATTTACTACCCTTCGAAGTACGGAACCGACTGGGGGTGCCTCGCCATCTGGCTGCGCGCGGTCGACAGCGGGCGAAGCGCGAAGGCCGAGCCCACCCGGCAGGTCCGGACACACGTGATCGAGACGGCCGACCGGGACGTGATCAGGATGGCGGACCGCTTCAATCTCCGCCTGCACTGACCGGTCGCCATGGGGACTAGACGTTGTTTTCGCGTTGCACAGGCGTGTACTCTGCGTCCATGGGAGCCGGAGCCGACGGGAGTCCACGAATGAGCGAGATAGAAACCCTCCGGAAGAATCATGCCGAGGTCGTCCATCTCAACGTCCATGAGCTCGCTCGCCGGCTGGTCATGCACCTCGGCCCGACGCTCGTAGCGACGCTGTCCGGCGTGAAGTCCCGCCAGATGCCGCATCGGTGGGCGCAACCCGACGGTCCGCAGCCCAGCCCCGATGCGTATGCACGTCTGATGGCGGCTCAGCGGGTGTGGGATCTGCTCAGCTCGGCCGA
>DATFCF010000102.1:0-6727 GCA_035253445.1 Mycobacterium sp. | reverse complement strand
GTCGTGCCGCCGGTGGTCGCTCCGCCGGTGGTCGTGCCGCCGATGATGCCGCCCGCACCTGCCATCGGTCCGGTGGTGACTCCACCGCCGCCGGAGGCGAATCCTCCCTCGCTGACGCCGCCACCGCGAGCCGACCGTCAGCCGGCGCCAGTTCGTGAGCTAGGCCCCCAAGGGATTCCGGTGACATTCCGCGTCGGATACGCCGACTACCTCAGAGCCGCGACGGTGGGAGAACTTGCGGCTGTTGCCCTGCCGGGAACAGCGGGCATATTCGTGATCACCGCGCTTGGCGGCCTGCTGGGATTCCGGCAGGCCCGCGCAGCGCAGGCGTTGCCGCCCGCGAACCTAGCGAATGTCGTGCGATTCCTGCAATGACGCTGGTGCCCTCGGTGAGATTCGAACTCACACTGTACGGGTTTTGAATCCGTTTCCTCTGCCAGTTGGGATACGAGGGCGTCTATTACGGCGCGGCCTCCCACCATAGAGGATGCCCCCGAGGTCGCTGATCGCACCTGCGACCGCCACAATGTGACCCATGACCGGGTCAACGACCGACGCCGAAAAGCCATGCCGTGTTCTCATCGCCGAGGATGAGGCGCTCATCCGGCTGGATTTGGCCGAGATGCTGCGCGAGGAAGGCTACGAGGTCGTCGGCGAGGCCGGCGACGGGCAGGAGGCCGTCGACCTGGCCGAGAGCCTGAAACCGGATCTGGTGATCATGGACGTCAAGATGCCGCGTCGCGACGGCATTGACGCGGCGTCGGAGATCGCCAGTAAGCGCATCGCCCCGATCGTCATTCTGACCGCGTTCAGTCAGCGCGACCTCGTCGAGCGGGCGCGTGACGCGGGCGCGATGGCTTATCTGGTCAAGCCGTTCAGCATCACCGACCTCATTCCGGCGATCGAAGTCGCGGTCAGCCGGTTCAGTGAGATCACCGCGCTGGAGCAGGAAGTCGCGACACTGTCGGACCGCTTGGAGACACGCAAGCTGGTCGAGCGTGCCAAGGGTTTGCTGCAGGCCAAGCAGGGGATGACCGAACCCGAGGCGTTCAAATGGATCCAGCGCGCTGCAATGGATCGCCGGACCACGATGAAACGCGTCGCCGAGGTTGTGTTGGAGACCCTCGACGACCCCAAGGACTCGTCGCCCTCGCGCTAGCTTTCGACACGAATGCGTAAAAACTGCGTTTCCGATCGAGCCGTTCACTCCAAATAATCGACCGATACCAGGGGCGCGTTTACCAACATCACGCACTACGGCCACACGTTGGCTATGTTCTACGACGAAGCGTCGGCGATCCGCTCGAGGTGCGGTGGAGCGTCAACGCCGACAAACACATTGACCCGGAGGTGAAACGTGCGCAGTCGCGTAGCACGGAGTGCATTTGCTATCGGTAGCGCGGGTTTGGTCGTGCTCGGCATTGCCGGCTGCCAACAACAATCTGAGCCGAGCGAGGGGGGCACCACGCAGGCCGACCTGAAGATCGTCGAGCAGGTACAGATCGACGAGAACGGGAAAGAGGTCCCACCGCCTGAGCAAGCGGCGGCGGCCGACCCCGCCGGCGACGGCAAGGCGCAGTGCCCGCCGGTGTCGATCGCGATGGCGGGGGCGCTCAACGGACCCGATGCCCAGCTGGGCATCAACATCAAGAACGGCATCCAGCTGGCGGTCGACAAGCACAACGCCGCCAACCAGGGCTGCCAGGTGCAGTTGAAGACCTTCGACACCGAGGGCGACCCGCAGAAGGCCACCCAGGTCGCACCTCAGATCATCAACGACGCGTTCACCATCGGCCTGATCGGGCCCGCATTCTCCGGCGAAACCAACGCCACCGGCGACGTGTTCAACCAGGCCGGCCTGGTCGCCGCCACCGCGTCGGCGACCAATGTCACGTTGTCGGAGAAGGGGTGGAAGACCTTCTTCCGCGGCCTTGGTAACGACGGGGTGCAGGGACCGTCGGTCGCCAACTACATGAAGAACACCCTCGGATGGGACAAGGTCTGCGTGGTCGACGACAGCACCGACTACGGCCTCGGCCTTGCCCAGGCGATCCGCGAGACCCTCGGCCCGGTCGCCGATTCGGCGTGCAACATCTCAGTTAAGAAGGGCGACAAGGACTTCTCGGCCGCGGTCACCCAGATCAAGGGGGCCGCTCCTGACGGAGTGTTCTTCAGCGGCTACTACGCCGAGGCGGCGCCGTTGGCGCAGCAGCTCAAGGACGGCGGGTTCGAAGGCACATTCGTCAGCGGCGACGGCACCAAGGATCCGGCGTTCGTCAACCAGGCAGGCGCGGCGGCGAAGGACGCCATCCTGTCCTGCCCGTGCGGACCGGCCACCGGTTCGTTCGCCGACGAGTACACCCAACGGTTCGGGGAGCCGAGCACCTACAGCGCAGAGGGTTATGACCTGGGCACGATTCTGCTGAAGGGTATCGACTCCGGCGCCATCACCCGTCCGGCGCTGCTGGAGTTCGTCCGCAACTACAACGGTCAGGGTGTGGCCCGCAACTATCAGTGGACGCCCACCGGGGAGTTGACCAGCAGCCTGATCTGGATCTACAAGGTTCAATAGCCGCTGAGGCGAGACGCGTCCGAGACCGAAAGGCTCGGACGCGTTTTCGCTAAAGACCCTCCTTCGGCAAGGAGCCGCCACCGGATGATGCACGAGTGCGTCGAGCAGTACGCCTGCCTGGCAGCCAACATCAACTTCAATCTGGAAGGTCTGCGAAACGGCTTCTGGCAGTTGACGATCGACGGTCTCTCGTGGGGGGCGATCTACGCGCTGGTGGCGGTCGGATACACGCTGGTGTTCGGCGTGCTGCGGCTGATCAACTTCGCGCATTCCGAGATCTTCATGCTGGGCATGTTCGGCGCCTACTTCTGTCTGGACATGATCCTGGGCTTCACCCCGAGCGGGAACGCCTACAACGTGGGTATCCCGTTGACCGTGCTCTATCTGGGCATCGCCATGCTTTTCGCGATGCTCGTGTCCGGCTCAGCCGCGGTCGGGTTGGAATTCGTCGCATACCGGCCATTGCGAAAACGCCACGCCCGCTCGCTGACGTTCCTGATCACCGCCATTGGTATGTCCTTCGTGCTGCAGGAATTCGTCCACTTCGTGCTGCCGAAGATCATCAAGGGCTACGGCGGCAGCAACGCCCAACAACCGATCATCTTGATGCAGCCCAAGACTCAGTTCACCGTCTTCGGAGCAACAGTCTCCAACGTCACGATTGTCGTCGTCGTCGCCGCGCTCATTTTCGCGCTGCTGACCGATTTCGCGATCAACCGAACGAAGTTCGGCCGCGGCATCCGCGCTGTTGCTCAGGATGCCAACACGGCCACGCTGATGGGCGTTTCGCGAGAGCGGATCATCATGACGACGTTCCTTCTCGGAGGCCTGCTGGCGGGGGCCGCCGCGCTGCTCTACACGCTCAAGGTCCCGCAGGGCATCATCTACTCCGGCGGGTTCCTGTTGGGCATCAAGGCGTTTTCGGCGGCCGTGCTGGGCGGCATCGGGAACCTCCGTGGCGCGCTGCTCGGCGGCCTGCTGCTGGGCATCATGGAGAACTACGGACAGGCGGTCTTCGGTACCCAGTGGCGCGACGTGGTGGCGTTCGTGTTGCTCGTTCTGGTGCTGCTGATCCGGCCGACCGGGATACTCGGTGAAAGCCTCGGGAAGGCACGAGCATGAGCCAGCGAGGAGCCGAAGGCGGATCGCGCATGACGATCGGTGAGCGACTCATGGCGCCCGGCGACGCGCTGCGCAACTGGTGGGACGACCTTTCCCGGGTACAGAAGTGGGGCTTCGGCGTGATCGGCTTCGGCCTGCTCGCCCTCCTGCCGCTGTTCCCGCCGCCGTTCCTCAACACCCCGAACATCAGTTTCGGCGGCACGATGGCGCAGTTCGCGATGGTGGCCATCATCGCGATCGGCCTGAACGTCGTGGTCGGTCAGACCGGTCTGCTCGACCTCGGCTACGTCGGTTTCTACGCGGTCGGGGCGTATACCGTCGCGCTGCTGACCAGTCCCAACAGCCCATGGAACAGCATGGGCCCCACCGGGTTCCTCAGCGAGGACTGGGCGTGGTTGTCGCTCGTGCCGGTGGCGATGGCCATCACCGCGCTCGCCGGCCTGATCCTGGGTACTCCGACGCTGCGACTTCGGGGCGACTACCTGGCCATCGTCACTCTCGGGTTCGGCGAGATCATCCGGCTGATGGCCGACAACCTGTCCGACATCACCAACGGTCCGCGCGGACTCAACGAGGTTGCGTATCCAAGGCTGGGGGAGAGCGAGCGGCTGCCCGAAGGTGTGTTCTCCAGCGGAAACTCGACGGGCGACGCCAACTACGGCACGTGGTGGTTCTGGTTGGGTATCACGATGATGATCGGCATCCTGCTGCTGGTCGGCAACCTGGAACGCAGCCGGGTCGGTCGTGCTTGGGTCGCCATCCGGGAAGACGAAGATGCTGCGGAAGTGATGGGCGTCAACACTTTTCGGTTCAAGCTGTGGGCGTTCGTGATCGGCGCGGCGATCGGCGGGCTGTCCGGTGCGCTCTATGCAGGCCAGGTTCAGTTCGTCGCACCGCCGACGTTCAACATCATCAACTCGATGTTGTTCCTGTGCGCTGTGGTGCTCGGCGGGCAGGGCAACAAACTGGGTGTCATCTTCGGCGCGTTCATCATCGTCTATCTGCCGAACCGGCTGCTTGGCGTGCAGTTCCTCGGCATCAACATGGGCGATCTGAAGTACCTGTTCTTCGGTCTGGCGCTGGTGGTGCTGATGATCTTCCGGCCGGAGGGTCTGTTCCCGGCGCGTCAGCAACTGCTGGCGTACGGCAAGGCCGCCCGAAACCTGGTGCGACCGAGCGACAAGGAGCCGGCCGCATGACGATCGAGGAACTGGCAGGCGTCCACCGCGAGATCAACGCCGCCGAAGGCGAAGTCCTTTTGGCGACAAACGATCTGACCGTGCGGTTCGGCGGCCTGGTGGCGCTCGATTCGGTGACGTTCCAGATTCGCCGCGGCGAGATCCTCGGCATGATCGGGCCCAACGGTGCCGGCAAGACGACATGCTTCAACGCGATCACCGGTGTGTACCGGCCGACGTCGGGCTCGGTGACGTTTGACGGTGCCCCGTTGGGCCGGATCAAGCGCCACCGGATCACCCGCCGCGGCATCGCCCGCACCTTCCAGAACATCCGGCTGTGGGGCGAGATGACCGCGCTGGAGAACGTCATGGTGGGCACCGACGCGCGCCATCACACGTCCGTGCCCGGCGCCCTCGTGCGCACACCGCGCCACCGCCGCGAGGAACGCTCGGCGGTCGAACGCTCCGCGGCGCTGCTGGAATTCGTCGGGATCGGGCACCGAGCCGAAGAGAAGGCGAAAAACCTGCCGTACGGAGACCAGCGCCGGCTGGAGATCGCACGTGCGCTGGCCACCGAGCCGAAGCTGCTGTGCCTCGACGAACCGGCCGCGGGGTTCAACCCCCGGGAAAAGGCTGCGCTGATCGAGTTGATCCGCAAGATCCGCGACGACGGCTACACCGTGCTGCTCATCGAACACGACATGCGGCTGGTGATGGGTGTGACCGACCGCATCGTCGTGCTGGAGTTCGGCCGCAAGATCGCCGACGGCCTGCCCGCCGAGATCCGCGAGGACCCGAAGGTCATCGCCGCCTATTTGGGAGTGCCTGATGACACAGTCGGTTGAGTCGTCACGCCCGGTCGTACTCGAGGTGCGCGACATCATCGTGCAGTACGGGCGAATCCGTGCGCTGCACGGCATTTCGCTGAAGGTGCACGAAGGCGAATTGGTCACCCTGCTTGGCTCCAACGGCGCGGGCAAGACCACGACGATGCGGGCGATTTCCGGGATGTTGCCGCTGACGTCGGGATCGGTGTGGTTCCAAGGTGACGACATCACCAAGGTCAAGGCGCACCATCGGGTCACCAGAGGCCTGATCCAGGCGCCGGAGGGCCGCGGCGTGTTCCCAGGCATGTCAGTGGTCGAGAACCTCGAAATGGGTTGCTACGGGCGCAAGTTCGCTTCCAGGGCCGAACACAACGAGCGACTGGATTGGGTGTTCGAGACCTTCCCCCGGCTCGCTGAACGGCGCAGCCAGGTCGGCGGCACGCTGTCCGGCGGTGAGCAACAGATGCTGGCGATCGGCCGCGCGTTGATGGCGCGGCCGCAGGTGCTGCTGCTCGACGAGCCGTCAATGGGCCTGGCGCCGATGGTGATCTCCCAGATATTCAAGATCATCGCCGATATCAACGCCCAGGGCACCACGGTGTTGCTTGTCGAGCAGAACGCGCAGCAAGCGCTCAGCAGATCGGACCGCGCCTACATCCTGGAGACCGGTGAGATCACTCGCACCGGTGTCGCTCGGGACCTGTTGGAAGACGACAGCATTCGCGCCGCCTACCTGGGCGTCGCCTAACCCGCATAGCCCCGCCCCGCGAGCGTGCGCCGCGCGTTAGGTGACCCGAAATCGTTTGACGCGCCCCGTCGCCCCGGACACCAGTTCAAGCCGACTCGTTGGCACGCCCAGGTGCCTGGCAAGCAGCTTCACGACGGCGGCATTGGCTTTCCCGTCTACGGCGCGCTCTTGCACGTAGATCGTCAGATCACCGTCGTCGTCGACCGTGACGAGCGGGCCTTTCCGGCTGCCGGGTTTGACCCGGATGACGACGAACTCGCTGCCAGACACCGCCTCATCT
>DATFCF010000101.1:0-3425 GCA_035253445.1 Mycobacterium sp. | reverse complement strand
CGGGCCAGCCCATGCTCACCCTGGTCGACGAAGAGGAACTCGCCGCACGCAAGCACCTCCGCGTGCCAGCCGATTCAAACACCCTCCCGTAGAGAAAGAGTCTTATGTCAAAGATCTTGCTGCAGACGACAATCCCGGCGCATTCCGACGATTGGGACATCACCCGGTTCTCACTGCTGGCCGGCGTGCTGCGGGCGGCCGGTCACGAAGTCACCGCGCGCAATCGGGCCAACCGGGGCGACGACGATCCGGTGCTGAGTCACGTCGACGACCTCGGCTACGACCAGGTATGGCTGATGGCCGTCGACGTCGGCGATGGCCTCACCGCATCCGACGCCTACGCCATCCGGAGATTCCGCGAGAACGGTGGCGGTGTGCTCACTGCGCGTGATCACCAGGACTTGGGTTGCTGCCTGAGCCGACTCGGCTCGCTGGGCGTGGTCAACGAGTTCCACGACAAAACAGTCGACCCGGCGACGATGTGCGACGACCAGGACACGCCGACGATCTCTTGGCCCAACTACCACTCAGGTGCCAACGGCGACTATCAGCCGGTACTGGCCGACGAACCGGTGCACGCACTACTGCGCACCAATCGGACTGCCAGCGGACGGATCGAATGGTTCCCTGCCCACCCGCACGAGGGCTTGGTGTCGGCCAACATCGGTTTCGCCACCGCGCTCGCACAGGGCCGAAGTGCTGCGACCGGCCGCCGGTTCAACCTCGCTGTCCTGCTGGACGGTGAGACGGCGCCGGATGGCCGACCGATGGGCAGGGCGGTCGCCGAATCGACGTTCCACCACTTCGCCGACTACAACTGGGATCTCGATCATGGCGCGCCCTCGTTCGTCACCGAGGTGCCCGGCGCGCAGATCAAGGCCGATCCGTCGCGCCTGGAGATCTTCAAGGACTACGTCCGCAACATCGCGACCTGGCTTCATCCCACGTCGCTCCACACCACGAAAGACCAATATGACCAGTACATTCCGGCCCACCAGTGATCAGGTGCACGAGCAGGTGGCGCTTTACGAGCTGCTCGGTGTTGCTCGGCTACGGCGCCATAGCCGGTACCCGCTGCGCGCGGCGAAGGCCCCGACTATGGCCGTCACACACCACACGCCGATGGCGGCATAGGCCAACGGTGCCGACAGATCTCCGATGGAAGCGCCCAGCGCGGTGTACACGAATGCGCGCGGCGCCGAGCCGATGAAGGCTCCGACGGCCATCTGCCACAACGGAACTCCGAACGCGCCGAACGCGTAGGAAGCCAGCGCATCGGAAATGCCCGGGATGAAACGCTGGCCGACGACGGCCCACAATCCTGCGCGGTCGATCTGTGCGTCGAGGCGGTCGGCGCGTTGCGTCCCGAGCAGTGCACGTGCGCTGTCTCGGCCTGCCCGCCTGCCGATGAGACTGGTGATGACCGCGGTGCCCATCGCGGAGCCCAGTGTCACGAAGGTGCCGAGCAGCGGTCCGAACAGCACACCGCTGCCTGCGGCCAGGATCGGGCCCGGCACGAACACGGCGCCCAGCACGGCTGACACCACGACGTAGATGAGCGGCGCGGCCGGGCCCGTCGCGGCCACCGTGCGCCGGACATCCTCGACGTCGACCACCCGCGTGACGGCCACCAGATAGAACAGTCCAAGCAGGAACGCGGCGAACAGTGCGAGCCGCACGATGTGTCGCCGTCGGGTGGTGGCGGAGGAGCCCTCGCTGGTGGTCATGCCGAGCGCAATCTTGCCGCACCACGGCGACGCATCCGAATGACGATGCATCCGAATGATGATGCCGCGTAGGTGGTACCCGACGCGACGCCGTGAAAAGAGGCCAACGTGGCGAAAGATCATGGTCCGAGCGTCAAGAACGACAAGTAGTACGAGGGCCCGCGTAAGAAAGGTATGAGCAAGTCGCGCGCCGCGGCGATCGCGAACTCGCCTGGATCTTCCAGCAGGGGCGGCAAGAAGTCGAGCTAGTCCCCGTCGATCGGCGGTCCCGGTCACGTCAGTTTGCTGACGTCGACTGCGGGCCGTCTGGGTCTGCTCGGTATTGTGTGACCCGGCCTTTGTTGCGAACCGTGGTCAGAGTCGACCCGTCGCGCCGAGGCCGATAATCGTCCGATCGGGAGCAGCCTTCGTGACCCTCAACACCATCGCGCTCGAGCTCGTGCCGCCGAACGTGGAACGAGGCCACGAACAGGCGCTGGAGGACGCGCAGAAGGTGCAGCGCTGCTCGGCTGAAACCGGCCTGGACGGCCGCATCCGGCACGTGATGATCCCCGGCATGATCGAGGAAGACGACGACCGGCCCATCGAGATGAGGCCGAAGATGGACGTCCTCGACTTCTGGTCGATCATCAAGCCGGAGTTGCCCGGCATGAACGGGCTGTGCACCCAGGTCACCGCCTTTCTCGACGAGTCGGCATTGGGTCGGCGCCTCGCGGACCTCAGCGCCGCGGGTTTCGACGGCATCGCCTTCGTCGGCGTCCCACGAACGATGAACGACGGTGAGGGCTCCGGTGTCGCACCGACCGACGCGCTGTCCCTCTATGACCAGGTCGTGCCCAACCGCGGCGCGATCCTGATCCCCACCCGCGACGGTGAACAGGGCCGCTTCAACTTCAAGTGCCACCAGGGCGCCACCTACGGGATGACCCAGCTGCTGTACTCCGACGCGATCGTCGGCTTCCTCACCGAATTCGCCAAGAACACCGACCACCGGCCCGAGATCCTGCTGTCGTTCGGGTTCGTCCCGAAGATGGAGGCCAAGGTCGGCCTGATCAACTGGCTGATCCAGGATCCCGGCAACCAAGCCGTCGCCGACGAGCAGGACTTCGTCAGGAAGCTGGCCGAAACCGAGCCGGTGAAGAAGCGGCAGCTGATGGTCGACCTCTACAAGCGGGTGATCGACGGTGTCGGCGGCCTCGGCTTCCCGCTGAGCATCCACCTGGAGGCGACGTACGGCGTGTCCACCCCCGCGTTCGAGACCTTCGCCGAGATGCTCGGGTACTGGTCGCCGACCAAGCCTTAAGCGGCAGCAGCGGCGACCTCGACGACGACGTTGCCCGGCGCGATGCAGTAGAAGAGATAGCGGCGCCGCATCACTCGCGGGGGGTCGACGTGTTGGTCGTCGTGATCACGCAAGCCCCAGAACACTTCGTCCACTCGCGCCGTCGAGGGTAAGTGGAATCCGATGTGGTACGTCGTGGTGCCAAGCGTCACCTGATCGGCGCCCCCGCGTTTGGCGACGGGCTTGCTGATCACCAGCTCCATTCCCGCATCGTCGTGCAATACCGCCAATGCGTCGGCTCCAAGCGTCCGGTCATGACGAAAATCGAAGTGCCGCAAGAAGAAATCGCGTGTCGCAACGACGTCGGGTACGTAGAGATCGAGATGGTTGAGAATCATTGAGAGTCACTCCTGTGG